>JAWXVF010000029.1:0-22376 GCA_044425555.1 Eubacteriales bacterium | reverse complement strand
ACTCCTACTCCAGCACTTCTTTGGTCAGTAGATGTTCGCGGTATATTGTATCCAAAAGCTTTATAGACAGAATATGTAAACCCCGAACAATCGGCTCCATTTGTTAAACTAGTACCACCTAGTACATACGGATTCCCTACAAATTGAATGGCGTACATAGCTATTTCTTTACCAAGTGCACTTCCTGTTGCGTTTGTAATGACGGTTTGACCATTCACAGAACTATTGCTAGAACTGCTGCTAGAGGAGGTATTTCCTTGATTTTGTGCTGCTTCTGCCTCCGCACGTTTTCTTTCTTCCTCTTCTAATTGTTGAATCTTTGCCATTTGTTGCTCTATTTTTAATTGGTATGCTGCCGCATCTTGTTTTGCTTGCGCAAGCACCACCTCGTAATTATCTACTTCACTTTTCTTAGAATCTAATAATTCGTCTAACGCTGATTGTTCCTCTTCATATTCATAAAGGGTAACTTGTAACGCCATACGCTCTGTTTCAAGAACTTCTTTTGCAGATGCTACTTCCTCTTTAATCTCTGTATATGCTTCTAACAGATTTCGATCATATATATACAATTGCTCAATATAATCCACTTTATTTAAAACCTCTGCAAAATTACTAGTATTCATAAAAATCTCAACGTAAGAAGTCTCTCCTTTTTCATACATACATTGTATTCGTATCATCATCGCTTTATAATGCTCTTCTTCCTTGACCCTTGCAAGGTTATAAGCGATTTGTGCCTCTTGTATCTCCATTTCTTTATTAGTAACTTCTTCTTCTAACATACTAATACTTGCTAGAATTAATACTAACTCATTATCTAACACTCCAATCTGAGATTGCAGTAAATTCATCTCACTATTCATATCAGAAATCACTTCATTAGTAATATCATATTGATCTTCTAGCTGTTGTTGTTCTCCTCTTAGCTCCTCTAAGGTAGAAGCAAAAATAGGCATGATTACTTTATTAGAAAAATATATGGCAAATACTACCATTAACACTACTTGTACCATACTACATTTTTTCTCTTTCATAATCATGCCCTCTTATTCATCTCTATTCGTAAACTGCATATTGCACAATCTGTTCTAATACACGTTCTGCTAATAACGTATGCTCTACTTGGATTGCCCCAATTTGTTCTAAATATTCTTCTACACTATCTACTGCCATACCTGACATCCACATAGCTTCTTCTGCCATTGCATTAATTTCCTCTTGAGTAATCGCAATTCCTTCTGCATCCGCTACTGCCTTAAACGTTAAATACTCTTTAGCCATCTCTTCTGCAATTAGAAAGCTTTCTTCCTCAAAATCCTCTGCTGTCATTCCAACTGCTTCCACATAACCTTCCATTGTCATTCCATACATCACTACGTAAGAAGCAACCATGTTATAATATACATTTTGGTAATATAAGATCATATCTTCTGGTACTTCTTCATAAGAAGCGTTCGCTAAAATATAGGTGAAAATTTCATTCTTCACCGAATATTCATGTTGATACAACATTTCTTCTTCCAATAATATACGCACAAATTCTCTATACTCTTCTATAGTTGCTACAGACGGCTCAAAAGTCGTGGCAACTTCATCTGTTAACTCTGGTACAATTAATTCTTTTACAGAATGAATCACGACTTCAAAGATTGCATTATTACCTTGAATATCCGGATTATTTGGATAAACTTCCGGGAATACAAGATTCAAGGTTACACTATCTCCAACATTTGCACCAACCAATCCCTCTTCAAATCCATCTATAAACGATCCACTTCCAATCACCAAATCATATCCTACTCCATCTGCTGATGTATCATCTTCTGGTAATCCATCTATAGTTCCGTCAAAATCAATATTCACCGTATCTCCATACTCTACCACTCGTTGAGTATCTGTAATCTCACTGGTTTCCGCTATAGATTCTAAGCCCCACTGAATATATAAATCCACATCCTCTTGTGTAACTTCCTCTAGTATACTCGCTATAGGCACTTGCGAATAATCTCCAAGCGTCACATAGTCACTTGCATTTACAGGAGCCACTTGAATCACTTCTGTTATATAACTCCCTTCTTCGACCCCACCTGTTTCTTGACTACTTTCATTGGCGCCCACACTATCCTCACTACTAGATCCACAAGCTGTTAGCATTGCAATTGTCAAGGACATACCGATTAGTATACTCCACTTCTTTTTCATTTTCTTAACCATCCCTTTCTTGGATTCTCCTCATTTTGCCCTTTCTTATAAAAGGCAATAGTTTATTTATATCATAAATTCAATCATGTTGAAAGAGTTAGTTGTCAATTCACAAAGATTTCATATATTTTTTTATGCAAGACGCCCTATTTTACAACAATGGAGAAAATAGGCGACTTGTATGTTCTTTGAATTTCCTCACAATACTTCTTCCTTTATATTCTTCTTTCGTAATTTTTCTACAATTTTTCAAATCTTCATAGAAGGTTTCTTCCATTTTCTTCGCATCTTCTTTTGTATAATTTACAACATTTACTTCAAAGTTCAATCGAAAACTACGAATATCCATATTGGCCGTTCCATAGCAATACACTTTCCCATCCACCACCATCCCCTTTGCATGAAGAAATCCCTTTTCGTAAGAATAACAATTCGCTCCACTTATAATCAATTCTCCAATGTATGAATACGTTGCCCAATAGACAAAAAGATGGTCTGGCTTACAAGGTATCATAATATTGACTTCCACTCCAGAATAAATAGCAATCATTAAGGCACTCATCATCTCTTCATCTGGTATAAAGTAAGGCGTTTGTATTAAGATTCTTTCTTTTGCTTTTGCAATTAATCGCAGGTAATTATTGCGAATATTCTTCAAGGAAGAATCCGGTCCACTTGATACAATCTGAAGTTCACTTTTTCCAATTGTTTCTTCCTCCATTTGTAGATATTTAGATGTTTCAAATAAATTAACCCCCTTGGTATAATTCCAGTCCAATATAAATCGAATAGCCAATTCTACCACTGCAGTGCCTTCTATTCTAATGTGTGTATCACGCCAATTACCAAATTTTTTATCTAAGGAAATATATTCTTTTCCAATATTATAACCTCCTATATATCCAATATGACCATCTATCACTACAATCTTTCGGTGATTCCGATAATTTAACCGCAAGTGTAATTTACCAAATAATGGCTTGAAAAATACAGCTATTTCAATCCCTTTTTCTGCTAAATAGTTTCGATACTTTTTCGTAATGGTTCTGCTTCCCATACCATCTAATAAGATTCTTACTTCCACTCCTTCTGTCACCTTTTTCTCTAACACTTTCTCAATCTCTTGAAAAACCAAATCATTTTTCACAATATAATATTGCATATGGATATACTTCTTAGCTTGTTGCATATCTTTAATTAGCAATTCAAACTTCTCACGTCCTTCTATTATGTGTCTCACCTCATTATCCGTAGTGTAAATAGCATTAGAACTTTCTAGATTATAATAGACTAAATCTTCATACTCTTTTAGATTAGGGTTCGTTATTGCCATCCTGTGTGATCGCAAATACAATTCCTGCTCCTTTACTATTTCTTGTAGCCGATCCTTAATTTCTTTCGTTTTAAACATTCGTTTACGATACAAATCTGTTCCAAATAAAATATAAAACAAAAATCCTACCATTGGAATTGCATACAAAATAAGTAACCAAGCCCACACAGATTTTGGTTCTTTTTGCTGAAAAAAGATTATAATTACCGACAGGAAGCAATTGATAAACACTAAATGCTCCATGAAAAATTCGATTCCTAACCAAATTATACCTATCAAACCATTCATTCTGACTCCTTTTTTTAAATATCCTACTAATAGATATTGCACATACGTGAAAACAATGCTACAATTTATATATTATATTATACATATTTAGGAGGTATCTTTTTGAATTCATTTACAACTACATTACTCATTGTCTTTCTCGTTATGGTGGTAGTTTTTGCTATCCTTTATTTCTTAGGTCGTAAGGCACAAGCTAGACAAGAAGAACAACAAGCTCAGATTAATGCCAACAAGCAAACAGTATCCATGTTAATTATTGACAAGAAACGCTTAAAGATTAAGGAATCTGGTCTTCCCCAAATGGTCATTGATCAAACACCGAAGTTAATGCGTAATTCTAAATTACCCATTGTAAAAGCTAAAGTGGGTCCTCAGATTATGACTTTGATTGCAGAAGAGAAAATATTTGATTCTATTCCTGTAAAGAAAGAAGTAAAAGCGATTGTCAGCGGAATCTATGTTGTTGATGTCAAAGGATTACATGGTAAATCTACTCCGGTAGAACAAAAGAAAAAAGGATTTCTTAAACGCAACATCGAAAAACTCCAAGAAAAAGCTGGTGCTACTCCCATTAAATAATAAAAAAGAGCGATAGCAAAGTACTATTTTATGCTATAACTCTTTTTTTATGTATCTATTTAATTATTTTGTAAAAATTTCTATATGCATCTTGCAATTTGATACTACTTCCTGATTAGATTTTATTACATATTCCATATATAACAGAATTTTACAAGATTCCTTACTAATCTCAATCTTATTCGCTTCCATCTCTAAGATCATTCTGCCATGTGGTGTTACATAGTCACAAGTAGTCGTTGTTCCTTCTATAAATTCCATAACTACTTTAGGAACCATTTTCTTTGTCAAGATTACATGATGTTCTTGAAACTTTAACATATGAGAAACAACTTCCCCACCGTCTTCTAACGATTGCTCATATGTTATATATGAAAAATGATTTCGCTCATAGTAAAAACCCTCCATCTCATCTACTACTACACTCTCTTCCTCCTCATGCATTGTAGTATGATACGCCTTCATCCGAATCCCAACTTCTTTTGTCACAAACACCTCCTTCTCTCTATTCCTTACATTCCTATGACGATTGCAAAAGTTCCCACAACTTACTTCTTACACGAATTTCTCCCTTTTGTGCATTTAATAAGTCCCAAAAATGAGTTTGTATTGAAAACTCTTCTAATGCTTCTTCTTCCAATTGCCAGATTTCAATTCCACCTTTTGAAAACGTATATTCTGGACTCATTAGCCCCCAACATCCTATGACAACAAATCCCATTGCAACTATTCTTCTTATAAAATTCATAACGATAACTCCCTTCACTACTAAGAATTATCGCCATGTTTTGATTCTTTATTCACTTTTCTCTGCAATTAATTGTAAAATGGCTTTCTCTTGATTATCAATATGTAAACGAACTGCTTTACCTGCATTTACCTTGTCACCCTTTAAAATACTCTCATACATAATTTTATGCTCTTCAATTAACTGTTCATGAATACTTTTGTCCTTAATATATTCAAAGCGATAGCGATACATTTGTTCTGCCAAGTTACTAATTAGTTGTATCAATCGTTCATTTCTTGTAGCACGTAATATGATATCATGCAGCCTTACATCTGCTGCTGCAATTTCCCGTACACTACCAAATTCTATAGCTGTCTCAAAATCTTTACATGCTTGTTCTAACTGCTCAAGTTCTTCTTGCTCAATACGGTCACAAGCCAATTCTATTCCTAGTACATCAAGTGTCTTTCTTACTTCTAACACATCTCTTAAGTGTTTCTCTGTAATCTCTGATACTACAGCACCTTTTCTGTGAATCATCTTAGCCAAACCTTCTAACTCCAACTTACGGATAGCTTCCCGAATAGGCGTACGACTTACTCCTAATCGTTTCGCTAAATGTATCTCCATCAATCTCTCACCTGGTTTTAAAACACCTGTTAAAATTTCTTTCCTTAATTCTTGAAATACAACGTCTCTAAGGGGCAACGACGATTGTGCTTCTATAAACGAGTCATATTCCAACTTTTCTTCACTCATTATTCTCCCTCCTATCTTCCAAAGAATTCTACACCTTATCGAAAACGTGTTTGAAACAATTGTTTGACTGCTGTATCTTTCTCGAAAATCTCATATGCCTTCTTACAAGTCTCCCTCGTTTCAAAAACACCAAATACTGTAGGCCCACTTCCACTCATAAGTGCTGTAATCGCACCACAAGCTTTCATTTTCTCTTTCCATGTTCCTATTATTGGATATTCTACAATAGTAACTGTTTCCAATACATTTACCATATCCTCGCACAGTTCTTGAAGATTTTGCTTCTCTATGCTACTAATCATACGTTCTATATTGGGGTGATATGGTATGGTATCTACTTGCAAATTCTTGTATACAAATTGTGTGGCTACCGCCACTTCAGGTTTTGCTACTAATACATACGGATTGGGAGCTGGTGTTAATGCTGTTAATACTTCTCCAATTCCTTCCGCCAACGCAGTTCCACCCATTATGCAATAAGGTATATCTGCTCCGATTTGAACTCCCAATTTCATCAATTCCTCTTTAGATTTTCCTAATTCAAATAATTCATTTATTGCAAGAAATGTTGCTGCTGCATCACTACTTCCCCCTGCCATTCCTGCTGCCACTGGGATCACTTTCTTTAATGTAATCTCTACTCCACACTCTCTATATTCCTTCTCTAATAAAAGCATCGCTGCCTTGTAGATTAAATTCTCTTGATTATTAGGAACCATACTATCATCCACTTGTATGGTAATTCCCTTCTGTGCCACTTTACGAAAAGTCAATTCATCACAGATATCCAATGTTTGCATGATCATTTTCACCTCATGGTAACCATCTTCACGTCTACGCAATACATCTAATGCCAAATTAATCTTTGCATATGCATTCCTTGTAATCTCATTCATAAAGCCAGTCTTCTCCTCATCTTATCTAACATTCTTTTCACAAATATGTTATATTGTACTTAATTATATACATTCTACTGGAAAAAAGCAACTATATTACAGTTTTCCTATGGATATAGCAAATATATCTAAAGTTATTTTGTATCATGTCCGATATATCTAGTAATGAGAATTTATTATTTATTACAACATAATCAAGGAGGATTATACTTATGAGCGTAAATGGAATTACAAGTAACACCTACACTGACACTTATAGCAATTACCAACAATCTACTAGTACACAGGAAACCACTAGTACAGAGACAACTGCTGCTACAACTACTACAGAAGTAGGTGCTGTCTATGAACCATCTCAAGCCGCTACTCAAACTTACGTACCCGATGAGAATTTAATTGCAAAATTAAAAGCTGATGCTGACGAAAAAACTTCACAACTTCGTTCACTTGTAGAGACTTTAATGAGTCAACAAGGAAGTGCTATTGGTCAAACAGATAGTATCTGGAGCTTTTTATCAAGTGGAAACTTTACAGCCTCTGCTGAAACCATTGCACAAGCACAAGCTGATGTTGCTGAAGATGGTTACTGGGGTGCTGAACAAACTTCAGACCGTATTATTGATTTTGCTACTGCTCTTAGTGGGGGAGACCCAAGTAAAATTGAAGAAATGAGAGAAGCTTTTGTAAAAGGATACGAAAATGCAACCGAAGCATGGGGAGATACACTACCAGAACTTTCTCAACAAACATACGATGCTGTTATGGCTAAATTTGACGAATTAGCTGGTATTACTACAGCATAGTTCCCATAGAAAAGAGGATTTTGTTAATCAACAAAATCCTCTTTTTTTCTATTTTATCTTATTAGTTCCTAGCCAATTTCTCTTATTGTGCAAAAGATTTTACCACTAGTAACTTATCTCCCATTTTCAAATCTCCTGTTATACCATTCATTTCTCGTAACTGTTCTACTGGTGCGTAATATTTCTTACCAACATCCCATAAAGTATCGCCTTCTTGTGCCATATATACTACCATACTCGGCAAGTCTTGCATTTTCTTACGATCAATTTCTTCTAAACTCACATGAGATACTACCTCTATTTCACGATTTTCAAATACTATAGCATGAAAACATAAAATTATTTTCATCTCTAATTCATCTCCATCTACCATAGTCAATTGCAATTGTTCTACTGCACCTTTTACTTTGATACTACTACTAGAACTAACCATAGGTGTCTCTAATAAATAGCGAAAAGGAATAGCTTCTCGTATGGAACTATACGGTTGCATATCCTCATTTGTTACGTACAGAATTTTCCCTTTCAACATTCCTGACAGTTCAATTCCTTCTTCTGTAAGCACCACATCATCTAATTGTACTTCCCCATCACTATGACATAATTGCATCATCCTTGGGAGCGATTGTTTTATTTTCACTCGTTCCACTACTTTACAACGTCCTGTATGATTAGCTATTAATGTCTTAATTATTGCTTTTTCTTTTGTTGGAACCACTTCTCTTGATACACCATAGACATCTTCTAAGATTTCAATAGTAGTATCTTTGTATAATTTTACTAGTAAATCTAATGCCACATCTATGGTAAGCATTCGCTCTTCCCCATCAAAATCTGGTCTAATCTCTACTTCTGCATGATCCACTTGATAATCTACATCTAGAATCATCTGTTCCTCACAACCCAAACAATCAATCGTACCACTATAAGGAATTGTACTCTCATAAAAACGAGGAATTATTTCTTCTCCTTCCCCTTCATATAACAAAAATAATTTGGCTTCTCCTTGCACCAAAACTTTATCTTCTAACGCCTTAAACTCTACTTCCCCCATCGTAATTTGATTCCATAAAACACTTAAAATATTGGGATAATTTTTCGGTAACTCTCCTTCTTCTTTCAAACGAAAGATATCTTTTTTCTGTAACACAATCTCAGCTACTTCAACCTTTTGATTCTTGCATACAATTTCCTCGTCAACTAGAATCTCCACTCCACTTTCTACATCTCGCACATCATCTAAACTAACTGCAAAACTAATAAGGGATTGCACACTTAATTTCCTAGGATTAATCATTCCAATCGTTAATCCTTCAAGCTCTCTATGCAATTGCACAAAATCACCCGTTTGTACTCCTTCTACATAGATGGATTCCTCAAATGAAATTTCTCCACTCATTTTAAACAATTGACGATTTTCATCAGATGCAAGGTAAAGAAGTTCAAATGTTACTCTTCCTTTTACTTGTACTTGATCTAGAGATGGCTTTATCTCATCTACTTTAATGAACCCCTTTTCATATATAATCTTACTCACATCAGGGTTATGGTCAGACACAATTATATCTTCATCCAATGTTATTTGTGTGGAAGCAGTGCATTTCGTATCTTCCATATGTATATTTTTCTTTCTAAGTTCCATAAATCCTCCATAAAAATACCATTTTGTAATTGTATTCTTAGAACGGTTTATATATTACTCTTTTTCATAGACAATTGCACCTTTGCAAATAGTGCAATGTAGTACTCCACTTAATGTCTGTCCAATAAAAGGAGAATTTTCTGACTTAGATAGAAAATGATCCACTCTCCAATCTTCTTTCTCATGAACGATAATCAAATCTGCACTTCCTCCTATTCGCAATACTCCAGCCTCTAGTCCATACAGTTTTGCTGGATTCACTGACATTTTCTCAATTAATTGCATCATCGTTAAGTAGCCTCTTTCCACCAAATGAGTAATCCCTAAGGATAATGCTGTTTCTAACCCAATAATACCACTAGGGGCTTTGGTAAACTCTTTCTCTTTCTCTTCCTTTGTATGAGGAGCATGATCTGTAGCAATAAGATCAATGGTATTATCTTGTAAGCCTTTAATAATCGCTAATCGATCTTCTTCTAAGCGTAGAGGGGGATTCATTTTAGCTAAGGTTCCATATTCTCTTATAGCTTCTTGTGTTAAGGTAAAATGATGTGGTGTAGCTTCTGCGTGAATTCTACCCTCTAACGACTTTTCTTTCGCCCTTCGTACGTGTTCCACTGCCTCTTTCGTACTAATATGCTGTACATTTAAGATCGCTCCTGTTTCTAAGGCTAACTCTAAATCTCTTGCCACTAAATTACTCTCAGCCTCTCTTGGTGAGCCATCTACTCCTAAATACGTCTGTGCCATTTCTTGATTAATTCCATTAGTCGTAATCATAGAAGCATCTTCTTCGTGCAGACTAATAGGAAGTTCTAATCTAGCCGATTCTACCATGGCTTCTCGTAATAAGCCTTCATCCATTAACGGAATACCATCATCCGTAACACCAACTGCACCTGCCTGCTTTAACACGTTCATATCTACCAGTTCTGTTCCTTTTAGTCCTTTTGTTATAGCGGAGCATGAATAGATAGTAATTTCAGTTTCCTTCCCTTTTTCTAACACATAAGTAAGCATTTCTTTAGAATCAATTACAGGTGCGGTATTTGCCATTAATACCACACTAGTAAATCCACCTTTTGCTGCTGCCCTTGCTCCAGTCGCAAGGTCTTCTTTCTGCGTAAATCCAGGATCTCGAAAGTGTACATGGACATCTACAAGACCTGGTGCCACTATACAATCAGTTGCATCAATCACTCTTTCTACCAAAGAATTTTCTAGCCACTTTTTTGCTTCCATTTCCATTGTATCTTTAGAAGTTCTCATACTAATATCTACTATTTTCTCCTGCTCTAAAAGGAAATCTGCGTATCCTTCTTGATTCCTAGCTGGATTAATCAAATATCCATTTTTAATAACAATCATCTTTTCTTCCTTTTTCACTCCATCTACCAATTCGTTTCTCTAGTAGTATAGAACACTTAAGAGTCAAATACAACCGTTTGCTCTCTATTCTCAATACGTATCACCACATACGGATATGTTATTGCGAGATTCTTCTGTTCCTCTTTAGAGGGACCAATCAAACTCGTATTAAGATAAATGGCATTAGATGTAGCATACAATTGGTTAATACCTATAGAATACCCCCCTGTCTCTCGCTCTCCATATCCACGACAAATATAGAGATATTCTTCATCACTATACGTTAATTTCATTTCTTCATGCTTATGTTCTTGGATTAGCTCATATAATTCTTTCGTAAGACACTCTTCGCTAATTACAATAAATTTCAGATTCTCTACTTCTTCCTCTGCAATTACACCTTTACAACTTGTTAACAACATCGTAATCCCCATCATGATTAAAAACAACTTATGAGCATTAGTAAAATTCATTCTTTTATCATACATATTTCAAGAACCAATCATCTTTTTAATAATTTATTAAATAAGACTTCTTTCTATTCCTATTGATTTTATAGATTCTTTTCTCTATAATAAGGTAACATAGTTTATTACTCAATTACAAAGGAGCCTTATATGATACGTTATTTATGTGTTGTTTTTACAGTTGTTTCATTTTTAATCTTATTTATACCTGCACTGCTTTTCGAATGGTTCATTGGCAAGGTCAACCCTTCTTTTAAAGACCGTTCCTCCTTAATACTCATTCAGCTTATGTTTCGTGTATGTTTGTGGTTTTCAGGGGCTAAGGTTACTACCATAGGACTTGAAAATGTACCAAAAGATCAAGCAGTACTCTATATTGCTAATCACAGAAGTGTTTTTGATATTTTACTAACTTGTGTACGTTTCAAAGGACCTACCGGCTTTATCTCTAAGTTAGAAATGAATAAATGGCCTCTTTTGAATCTTTGGATGCGAAATATTCATTGTCTATTTCTCGACCGAAAAGACCTTCGACAAGGGTTAAAAGTCATTTTAGAAAGTATTGAAAAAGTTAAATCTGGAATTTCTATTTGCGTCTTCCCAGAAGGAACTCGCAGCAAAAAACCCGATCAATTTCTTCCATTCCATGAGGGAAGCTTTCGAATCGCTACAAAAACCAATTGTCCCATTATACCCATTGCTATTAATAACGCTCATGCTATTTTCGAAGATCAATTCCCTAAGATTAGACCAGTTACCGTTATATTAGAGTATGGTACACCTATTCATTTAGAAGAATTAAGTGATGAGAATAAAAAGTATATTGGTGCTTATACTCAGAAGATAATTGAGGAAATGTATCACAAAAATAAAGCTCTTATATAAAGGAGAATTTTACAGTGAATTACGGACTTAATCAACAAGTAGTAGATAGTATCATTGATTTATCCAAAGAGTTTCAACTTTCCAAAACTATATTATTTGGCTCTAGGGCAAGAGGAGACTACGCTCAGAGAAGTGATATTGATCTTGCAATTATGGGGGGTAACACTATGGAATTTCAACTTTCTATCGACGAATCTATCCATACACTATTGTCTTTTGATGTGGTAGTTTTAGACAAACCACTACAACAGCAGTTAAGAGAATCCATTGAACAAGAAGGAATTATTCTATATGAAAAAAATTGAAAATTTTGAGAAAGCACTTACAAACTTACAGGAGATTTATCAATATCAAGAACCTTATGAAACGATTATCTTAACAGGAATGGTTGCACTTTTCGAAATTTGTTTCGAGCAAGCTTGGAAAGCCATGAAAGAACACTTGGAATACCACGGAATCAATACTGCTCCATCTGGTTCTCCTAGAATCATTATTAAATCAGCTTATCAAGCAGGATTTCTTCATGATGAAACCAATTGGCTAGAAGCGTTACATTCTAGAAATTATGTAGCACACGCTTACAACGAAGAAATCGCCCTAGATATTATCCACAAAACAAAAACCCAATATGTGACTATGTTTGAAGACTTATTAGAGAATCTAAAAAACAATCCCCTGTAAATGTTCCTCTTTAATTTCAATCATAAATACAATCCCACTCATCGGCATTAGCCATTCATCTTGTAAAGAAATGCGATAAACCCCCTGAATAGGGTTTGTCTTTCTTACTTCGGTAGACATATTTAGAAATGGAATCATAATCACTTCTGCCATTTCTTCCTCATAAATGAATTGAATTGAGGGACTAAGAGTGGGATCACTAATCGCTGCCATAAATTTACTTCTAGTATTCACTTGTGGCATAATAAATCGAATATCTACAAATAATTCATTTTCTTCCACCCCAATATCATTACGGATAAATTGTATATAGATTCCATTACTATCTATTTTCACTTGTTCCATAGTAGCAATTTGTGCCATACTTTCATCAATACCTGCAGTACACACTTGTAATTTCATAAAATTTTCTACAAACGCTAGTTTTTCTTCATCTGATAGCTGTGCTAACGCTTCTATATCCTTCTTATGTACATTTAAATCTTCACGAAAAATATAAGATTCTTTCTTTAATTCTTCATCTAAATCTTCCTCATTTAAAAAATAGCCAATACTAAATACTTTTCCAATTTTTCCTTCTTTATTAACAAAGCATTTTTTATATTGAAAATCCTCTTCTAGAACTACATACTCATTAGAAGTGAAAATAGCATCTCCCATAGGACACTTCTTTAACTTAATAATGTAATCATAATGCTTTCTTATATTATATTTACCTGTTAAATAAGGGTCAATCATCTCAAAGAGCATATTCCCCTTCTCTTCTTCTAAAAGAGAAACCATAGTAGTATGCAAGAAATTCGTCTTAGATTCTCTGTCAAATAACTTCATAGAATCTTGATTCCCCATTAATGTTTGTGTAATCTGTTCCGATAATTCATCGGCTTGTAAGTCCTGCATTAAATCTTCGTAAATAAAATTAAAGATAATAATAGGAGGTAGTACCCCTAATAAATTATCCAACACTCCATCTAAAATATCCAAAAAGGAAAAATCATATCCAAACTGAACAGAAAAAATATATTTTATTACCATTGTTACAATCCAAACTGCTAAGGTAATCACAGCTAACATAGCTGTAATTCTTCGCTTAGTTCGATGGCGAAATAGACTATCTGCCTCTTTCTTCATCTTTTGTGTAAATTCCATTTTCATCTAATACTCCTTTGTATCTTGCCTTATTCCCTGTATAATACGCCCAAAAATAATCTCCATAATCGTAATGCCACCACTCGGTAGGTAAATTCGTAAACCCTACCTCTGTCATAATTCCATACAACAACCTACGATTCTTCTTCGCCACTAAATCCACATCGTTTCCTTCATAATAAGCTGTATGTGACTCTTTACAAAAAGCATCAAATGGAGTTCCCATGTGCAATTCATGGCCTTGTTCATCTATAATAGTCAAATCAATTGCTCCCCCTGTACCATGTACAAAAGGTATATTTACATCTTTTGACGGAACAGATACAAAGGCTTTCACTTCTTCTCTAATAGTTATCTCATC
Source organism: Eubacteriales bacterium (assembly GCA_044425555.1). Classification (GTDB taxonomy): domain Bacteria; phylum Bacillota; class Clostridia; order Lachnospirales; family Lachnospiraceae; genus JAWXVE01. Next base: position 8,230 of record JAWXVF010000029.1, on the reverse strand, counting down.
TTGATACGGATGTTCCTTCTTATAATTCTCGTAATACTCTTCATAGAGTGCATATTGCACTTCATATGGTCGCCAAGCATCGTAAACCAACAAGGAATAGTTCGCTGATAATCTCTTTACCACCTCTAGTAACAATTCTCCCAATTCTTCTCTAATATAACAACGAGGAATGGCTCCTTTTATCTGTTGCTCCTGATACATGGGACGAAATTGAATTCTCTTATTTTGTAATTGATCTACCGTTACAAATGAGGAAGTATACTCTTTCTCATATACTATTCCTTCACTCTTAGGACTTTCCCAAATAGGAATTGGCAACTCATATTTCTCCATATTACGCTTTCCCTTTCATTCCACCTATTTGTGTACAATTTAATATATTGGTTTCAAATGTAAATTCTATGCTCTCTAATTCTCTTTGCCTTTTAAAGGAAAGTTCTATCATTTTCTCTAATAATTGTGAGTACGAACATCCAATAGGCTCCCACAAGTAAAAAGATAGAGAACCTGGTATCGTATTAATCTCATTGACCCACACCTCGTTAGTTTTCGTATTCATTAGAAAATCAATTCGTGCAACTCCATTACAATCTAATACTTGAAAAGTATCTACTGCCATTTTACGTATTTTATTACGCATATCACTTGTAATGTCGGCTGGTAATTTTCTTTTAAGAGAAGTCATACCCCCTTTACTTCCACTTCTAGTAGAATCCATTTTCCCTTTACTTCCTTCTGTGGTCAGATACTTATCTTCAAAACTTAGAATATCATCTGCATTAATTGGTTCTTCACACTCCGAAGCTTCTGCCAATTCTGCATCACCTAATACTGCACAATTAATTTCTTTTAGATGCTCCACTGCTTTCTCCACTAATATTTTATTAGAGAATTCAAAAGCATATTCCATAGCTTCTTCCAAACTTTCTTCATCTTTAGCTAATCTAATACCAATACTAGAACCTAGATTTAAGGGCTTTACAATCACAGGAAAGTCAATCTTCTCTATTACTTGCTTACAGATAGCATCTACATTCTCCTGGTATGCATATTGATGAAAACACAAACAATCTAATACTGGTATCTCACAATCTTTTAATATGGTCTTCATAATATACTTATCCATTCCTACTGCTGAAGAAGTCACATCACAGCCTACAAACGGGATATTGAGCATTTTTAATAATCCTTGCAACGTTCCATCTTCCACATTCGTTCCATGCACTATTGGAAAAGCAAGATCAATGGAATCATAAATAGGATTCCCTAATCTTTTGTAAGGAATCTTCAACAAATCTACACAATTTTTCTGATTCACCAATGTCACTCGTTGACTTCTATTTAATAGAGATTTTACATCTTTATAAGCATTTACATCTCCCATATCTTGCCCTACATAGAATTCATTATCTTTGGTAATATAGATAGGAACCACTTCATACTTCTCTAGTGGTATGGATTGTATCGCTTGTAATGCCGAAATAATCGAAACTTCATGTTCTACACTTTTTCCACCAAATAAAACGCCTACTCTAATCTTCATATACATAACCATCACTTTCTCAAAATCTGGCAATTTGGCTCACTCAAGACAAATTGCTCGTTGAAAAACCTTATTTTTCAACTTATCTTCTAATTATAATTATCCGGTAAATCATTTTCTAATAATACAATCTTATGTTTCTCACTAGGAATTCCGTACACATGATTTATGGCACTTTGAAAATCACTAGCTACATAGACTTGATTCATATCATATTGTGTGTGTACAATCCCATCATAAATTGGTTTTGTCTGTTTCTCTCCTACTAATACAATATAATCTGCTACTTGAGTCGCTTGTTCTCCAAGCTGTTTATTCAACTCATATTCTTGTACACCTAGTTCAATCATTCCTGGTGTTACTAGGATTCTCATTCCATCAAACATTCCTAGTGTTTCTAATGCCATTCTCGCACCCATAGGATTAGAATTATACGCATCATCAATAATGGTAATCTGATCATGTTTCCTTAGTTCCATACGATGTGGCACTGGTTTTAATCGTTTTACCTTCTGTTTCATTGCTTGTAATGGAATTCCTAATTCATGTGCCATAGTAATTGCCCCTACAATATTCAATACATTATGTTGACCAATCAATGAAGTTTGGAATTCTACCTCTACTCCATCTTCTCCTGTTATATAAAAAGTAGAGCCTTTCTCAGATAAAGAAATACCATATGCTCTTGTGGTAACTTGTTCTTCTGTAATTCCATAAGAATACTTCTTAAGAGTTACCGATTTGTTACGTATATACGCATTGTCATAATTTAAGACAGCCACTCCTTCACTTGGTAAGGAATCTATTAGTTCAAATTTTGTCTCTATCACATTCTCTATGGTACCAAAAGATTCTAAATGTTGTGGTCCAATAGAAGTAATCACTCCATACTTAGGATGAACTAGGTCGCAAATTTCTTTAATATCTCCTATATTCTTCGCACCCATTTCACAAACAAATACTTGATGAGTAGGCTTTAAATGCTCCCGTATGGTTCGTACTACACCAAGTGTCGTATTGAAATTCCCAGGAGTACACAACGTATTATATTGAATAGATAGCAACTCCTTCAACAGATACTTCATACTAGTCTTTCCATAACTACCTGTAACTCCTATAACCACTAATTGATTCATATCATTAATGACCTTACGTGCATCATTCACATAATACCTAGCAATAGCTTTTTCCATAGGACGATTACAAAGATTCCCAAATAAAACTAAATATGGGACTACTAGTAACCAACACATCATTATTAATTGCCACCATTCTTTTCTTACAGAATAGATAACTACATGACTAATTATATACATAATAACAATTGTTATTATTAGCCTTTTCACACGCATGGTGTAATGAAGTGACAATTTCGCCTTTTGTGGTAAGTTTATTAAAATTGCCACTACCATAAGTACAATACTAACCTCACTAGCATAAGGAATCTTTACCATATAAATAACGACCGATATTAATATAGTTATCATCTTCCCTACTAATTCTAGAAAGTGTTTTTGTATCCATACCAATGACTCTCTGTGTTTGTAAGAATTTAATTGAAACATATGTAAGTGATAGCGAACAACAAGAATTGCCACTATCAGATTCATTCCCACCCATATACTTGTTGTAATCATTTCTCTACATTCTCCATTCTTACACTATCTTTAATAAGTCTTAAAAAATTCAGCTAATATCACTGACACATATTCTTTTTGTTCTAAATAAGCAAAATGACTTCCATTCTTCAATACCACTAAACCACTATCAGGAATTAACGTCTCCATTAACTTACCATCTCGTAAAGGCGTAGCCGTGTCCAGTTCCCCCCAAATTAATAAAGTGGATTGTCTAATCTCCTCTAGCAGATGCGATAAGTCTTCATTGACTGTTTTCACCAATACTTGTTTCATTAAAGGACTTGCAAGTCGATAATCTTCCGATCCACTTCGATTTTGCATATTTTCTAAAGCTTTTGGGTAAAGTTGTTTGATTATAGGTAGTAAAAGTATTCTTTTACCTACTTTATAAGTAGCTATTTTCCATTTCTGTGACCATGTTTTCGTAGACTTAATACCTGCTGCATCTATTAACACAATTCTTCGAATCGTTACTATAGATTGTTCCATAGTTGCTAATTTAATAATCACTCTACCACCAAAAGAATGCCCTATTAACGAAACTTCTTGTAATTGTAATGCTTTTATAAGCTCTAATACAAGTTCCGTATATTCGCTAACTCCCCAAGGGATAGGTGGTTCCTCACTATTTCCAAATCCCGGAAAATCAAGAGCTATTACTTGAAATTGCCCTTTCAATTGATGCATCATATATTGGTAATACGTTACATTACAACCCCAACCATGGAGAAATAAAATAGCTTTGCCTTCACCCTCTTTAATATAATGAATCTTTACATTTCCTATGGTTATATACACGATTACCTCCTAACGTTTCTATTCTAAGTTATCATATCACACATCATTAACAAGAAAAAGGGAGCATCCTTAATCTGCTCTATATAATTCATCCCCTCACTATTCACACCTCCAAAATAAGTCAATTGATCTTCTAACATGGTTCGATACTCATGACTTACTAAAACTTGTATAATGATTATTAATTCAAAAGAATTATATAACATCTGTTCTTCATCTATTCCTAGCGCTAAATTATCCATCTCTCTTACATTAGTAGCAATGGATAAGGTACGTTCAATCCTCTCTTCCATTAAGGCATTACAATAATTCCAATCAGTAGAACGATTCGACTGTAGATAACTTAAATCTCCATATAACTTATAGATACTATCTTCATCATAATCAGTAACTTCTATTGATTTATACTCTTTGACTACATTGTGATACTGACTTCCTCCTAAACTACGATACAATTCACAAGCTGCGAAATACCTGCTCATACTTTCTTCTTGATCTAGAATATTTGACCATATTGTATGGCCTAATCGCATATACTTACTACCTTCACTAGAATCATACGATTCATATAACATACCAAATTTTGCTAAGAACCCACTAATCTTATATTGTTCCTCTACCTCTAATTCCAGCTGTGCATCTACTAATTCCTCTATTTCCTTAGCAACTATATACAACACATCTAACATATCTGGAATCTTATTGCCACTATCCTCTATCCCTGTATCATCTGTAAAATTCATAGGGTAAAATTCATAGGCTACTAAGATAGGGATAGCTAGATCCACTTTCGCTACCAAACTATCTTCTACTACTATACGATCTAGCGTTGCGTAATATGTACTTTTAAAAAGATCCTCTTGTACTTTATCATGTATCCAAAATGGATACGATTGTCCAATATAATCCGCTCGTATATAATACTCTCCTTCCTTTATTACGCTAGAAAATATCCCTATACTCAGATCTGTTTCTATATTACTTGTCAAGGGTGATAATTCTCCCCTATAAACTACTTGTTTCGTATTAGAATCTACCACCTCAAAGGATTTTAAACCATTACCCCCTTGAAAGATTGCACTCATCTCACTTCCTATTTCATAACCACTTTGATTCACAAAAATATTGGGGTGATTACTTGGTAACTCATAATCTAAATTCGGTTGCTCTGGATAGGGTGCAATAATAATCTCTTCTACAATACGTTCCAACTGATTCGCATAAAAAATAGAAGTTCCAAATACTGCAACCACTACTACTAAGACTCCTATGTAGATTTTATTATTAGATTTCGATATCTTCTTATTCTTAGATTTCGATATCTTCTTATTCTTAGATTTCGATATCTTCTTATTCTTAGATTTCGATATCTTCTTATTCTTATCTTTCTTATCTTTCTTATCTTTCATATCTTTTACTCCTACAGTTTCTAATTATAACTCATGGAGCAAAAAAGGTAAAGACTTGCTTTCTACACATAAGGGGAATGGCTCACTTCAAGCCACTCCCCTTCCTAATTATTATTCAAACTAACTTTTCACATATGGTTTCGCATGAACACATCTAACAAATTGTCCTTTAGCTACTTCCACAGCTTGCGGAAGTTCTTCTGAACAGCCAGCTAAAGCTTCCGGACATCTTTTTCTAAATGGACAACCTTTACTTTCTGGAGTCCATACAGTCACCTCAGTTTCATCATCATTTTTTACTACTGGCAGTTCTACAACCCCTTCTCTATCTGGATTAGGAGCCGCTGCTACTAATAACTTCGTATAAGGATGACTAGGTGTTACAATAACTTTATTTACATCTCCCCACTCAACCATATGTCCCGCATATAACACAATAATTCGATCCGCTATATATCGTGCTGTCGCAATATCATGTGTAATATAAATAAACGATTTTTTTAAATCTAATTTCAACTTATTCATAAGATTCAAAACACCTAAACGTATAGAGACATCAAGCATAGATGTTGGCTCATCAGCAAATACAACATCTGCACCTACAGCTAATATTCTAGCCAAATAAGCCCTCTGTCTCTGCCCACCAGACAACTCATGAGGATGCTTATTACCTTGTTCTTCTGGTGGTACCAATCCTACAAGTCCAAGATATTCATCCATCCTTTCTTTTCGTTCTTCTTTCGAAAGTTCAGGGTGATGTAATTCTAACGGTCTCTTTAAATGATAATAAATATTATGTAATGGATTTAAGGAAGAAAAAGGATCTTGAAATATCATCTGAGCCTTTTGTCGATAACTTTTTAAATCCTTCCCTTTCAACTCATGAATATTTAATCCCTCATAAGTCATCATTCCACTTGTTGGAGTATGAAACCTCATTGCCGTTCTACAAATGGTTGATTTCCCACAACCTGACTCTCCTACAATCGCTAACGTTTCACCTTTATACAAATCAAACGTAATATCATTTAATGCTCGCAGAACTGATTTCTCTTTAAAAATTCCTTTTCCACCTATTTTAAAATCCATACATACATTTTGCAGAGTAAGTATTTTCTCTTTCATTGCTACACCTCTTTCCCAAGGGGATTATGGCAATAAAAGAAATCATTACCACTCCCCCTCGTTTTGGCAGGTTCTTCCACATAACATTTATCACATACATTAAAACAGCGTTCTTGGAAACGACAACCTTTTGGTATGTTTTTCAAATTTAAAGGATTCCCTTTAATACCTTCCATATATTCAATCGGTCCTTGGAGCGAAGGAAAGGAATTCTTTAACCCATATGTATACGGATGTTTGGGATTTTTTAAAATTGTCATAGAGTCACCTTGCTCCACTATCTTACCAGCATACATGACAGCAACATCATCACAAAACTCCATCATTAAACTAATATCATGAGTGATAAATAAAATAGAAAATCCTAATTCTTCCTTCAATTTAAAAATTCTTTGAAGAATGTCACGCTGAACAACCGTATCAAGAGCCGTAGTTGGTTCATCTAAAATCAAAAATTTAGGATTTAAAGCAAGTGCCATAGCTATAATTGCTCTCTGTCTCATACCTCCCGAAAACTGATGTGGATAATCTTTTAATCGTTCAGCAGGAATACCTACAACAGCTAATAAATCTTCTGATTTCTTTCTTGCCTCCGCTTTATTCTTAGTAACATTATGGTATTTATAAATTTCATAAAATTGTTTTTCAAGGGTTACAACAGGATTCAAACAATTCATAGCGGATTGAAAGACCATACTTACATCGTCCCAGCGAAATGCCTGCAGTTGCTTATTATCCATCTTTATAACATCAACACCATTCATCTCAATTGAACCATTTGAAATAATTGCTGGTGGTTTATGTAATCTCATAAGAGAATATGCAATAGTTGATTTCCCACAACCTGACTCTCCTGCCAACCCTAAACTTTTACCAGATTCAATTTTAAAACTAACATTGTCAACCGCTCTTACTGGTGTTGCATCTCCTGTTATATAATCTACGCAAAGATTATTAACTTGAAGTAAAGTTTTACTCATATTAGCCCTCCATCTTTAAGTTATTATGCTTTTGCTACCTTTTTTTGTTCGCGCTCCATTTTCTTCTTCTTCTTATAATAAGTTCTAAGGTAACGCTGAGCACTTAGTTTCGGATTAGATACTTCATCAATGGCAAAATTTATGAGTGTTAATGATAAACCTACCAATATTAGCCCTACAATTGGCCCTATGTATTCCCACCATGCTCCTGATTTCATTGCACCTGAATTTTGTGCATTATATAAGATGATTCCCCATGTTACTGATAGCGGATCTCCAAATCCAATAAATTCTAAGGTAGCATGTGCCATAATTGCGTAAGTTAATGTTGAAACAAATGACGAAGAAATAATAGAAAGCATATTCGGCATAATCTCAACAAATAAAACACGGAGTTTTGATTCACCTAATGTTTCCGCCGAGTAAACATATTCTCGATTTCTAATACTCATAGTTTGTGCCCTTAATACCCTCGCATTCCAAGGCCAAGAGGTTAGCCCTATAATTAAACAAATCAAAAATGGGGAGACACCACCAAGCATTGATGCAATTACAAGCAAAAGTACAATGTTTGGAACTACCATTACAATATTTATGATAGTACTGACAACACCATCATAAGTCCCTCCAAAATATCCTGCACTGATACCCAATATTAAACTTAACACTGTAGTTAACAAACCAGCAAAAAATCCTACTATAAGAGATTTCTGACCACCATATAAAAATTGTGAA
>JAWXVF010000218.1:0-2925 GCA_044425555.1 Eubacteriales bacterium | reverse complement strand
TACTAATTACACAATACACCTGACAGGAATCGAACCTGCATCTAAGGCGTCGGAGGCCTACGTTTTATCCATTAAACTACAGGTGCTTACTTGTTACAAATTTGTTACAACACTACGTAATCATATCATATCTTTCTACAATTGTCTAGTTTTGCATTTTCCAATATTTATCATATAAATCTAATCGTCTTTCTTTCGTTCTTGCAATGGACTCTTCTAATTTCCATTTTTCAATATTCTTATGATGTCCTGATAGTAAGACAGGTGGCACTGCTTTTTCATTCCATACCTCTGGTCTCGTATATTGTGGATGTTCTAATAAATAATGTGTGTGTGACTCTGTAATAGAAGAATCTTGATTATGTAATACACCTGGAACAAGCCTTGCAATACTATCAATCATAACCATAGCTGCTAACTCTCCACCTGTTAATACGTAATCTCCTATAGAAACATAATCTGTTACAATCTCTTCTAAGACTCTTTCATCTACTCCCTCATAATGTCCACATAAAAAGATTAATTCCTCTTCTTTTGCTAGTTCTTCTGCCATCTTTTGATGAAACACACTTCCTTGTGGTGTCATATACATTACGCGTTTTTTCTTATGTGCAGGAATTCCTTCGCAGATGCTTTTATAAGCATCGTAAATGGGCTGTGCTTGCATTAACATTCCTGCACCACCACCATAGGGATAATCATCTACTTTTTTATGCTTATTTGCCGTATAGTCTCGAATATCTATTGTCTGAATCTCTATGTGAGAAGCTTCTACTGCTCTAGCCAATATGCTAGTGTGTAAGCTGTCTTTCACCATTTGTGGAAATAAAGTCATAATATGAAATCTCATGAATCTAACAATCCTTCCATTACGTGTACTTTCATCTTTCTCCCTTTTACATCAATCTGTAAAATGCACTCTTTAATCGCAGGAATTAAACAGTCTTGTCCATTTAATAATTCGACTACATACACATCATTAGCACCTGTTCGAATGACCTCTTTTAATCTTCCCAACTCCTTCTCTTCCTCATCTACCACTGTTAAGTCTATTAAATCTGCAATAAAATATTCATCTTTTTCACAAGGAACAGCCTGCTCTCTCGTTACGTATAAAGAATCTCCCTTATAAGGTAAGACTTCATCAATATCGTCTATTCCTTTAAATTTTACAATTACCAGCTTTTTAAAGAACTTGATACTTTGTATTTCTAAGATTTCTTCTATTCCATTCTTTACAAGAGTTACTTGTTTCAACTTTTTAAAACGATTCACATCATCTGTAGTAGGAAATACTTTCGCTTCCCCTTTTAAACCATGGGTAGAAGAAATCACTCCTACTTGTAACAATTTATCCATTCTTACAACAATACCTTTCTCAATTAAAATAGGAACACCGAAGTGTTCCAAATTGGATCATTGAATGTCAACATCAACTGATTTCTTCTCTTTCGTCGCTGCTGCCTTTACTACTAATCGCATTGCTTTAGCAATCTTTCCTTGTTTTCCAATTACTTTTCCCATATCAGCTTGTGCCACATTTAAAGTCACTTTTACGTGCTTCTCATTTTCTTCTTCTGTCACAACCACTTCGTCTGGGTTATTTACAAGATTCTTAGCCAGTAGTTCTACTAAATCTTTCATATCATACCTCCATACTTCTTATAGAGTTCTTATTTTTCAATACCAGCTGCTTTTAAAATTTTTCCAACTGTTTCTGTTGGTTGGGCACCTGTAGCTAACCATTTTTTTGCTAACTCTTCATTTACTTTAAATTCACTTGGATTTGTGTTTGGGTTGTAAGTACCAATTTCTTCAATACATCTTCCATCTCTTGGTGATCTTGAATCTGCTACTACGATTCTATAAATTGGATGTTTCTTTTGTCCCATTCTTCTTAATCTGATTTTTACTGCCATTTTGTTCTCCTCCAACTATTCTCTCTTTATTATGTTCAATCTATCTAAGCGTATAAATATCATACTAGTGTATGCGTATCATAACGTCTTATTCTCATTACATAGTATCATTAAAACGGAAAATTTCCACCTAGACCACCTAAGTTTCCAAATCCACCTCGTCCCTTTTTGGACATACTTCCCATCTGCTTCATCATCTTCTGGGATTGTTCAAATTGTTTAATAAAACGATTAATCTGACTAATATCTAATCCACACCCTTTTGCAATACGATGTTTTCTAGAAGGGTTTAATAATTTTGGTTTCTGACGTTCTTCCGGAGTCATTGATAATACTATGGCTTCCATTTGTGCCATTTTCTTATCGTCTACTAATGCTTCCACATCTCCCATCTTAGCACCCATACCTGGCATCATAGACAAGATACTTGTTAAGCCACCCATTTTCTTCATCTGATTCATACTCTCTAAGTAATCTTCAAAATCAAACTTTCCTTTTTTCATACGGGACATCATTGCTTTATCTTTCCCGTCTTCTATGGTGATATTCTCTTGCGCTTTCTCAATAAGACTTAGTACATCTCCCATACCAAGGATTCTACTAGCCATTCGTTCTGGGTAAAATTGCTCTAATTGATCAAGCTTCTCCCCCATACCTACATAAAGAATCGGTTTGCCCGTTACTGCCTTAACAGAAAGAGCAGCACCTCCTCTTGAATCTCCATCCATTTTCGACAGAATTACACCATCTACTACAATCTTCTCATCAAAATCTTTCGCTACATTAACAGCATCTTGCCCTGTCATAGCATCCACTACTAATAAAGTCTGATGAATCTCTATATTCGCCTTGATCTCTTGTAATTCTGCCATCATGTCTTCATCTAAATGTAGACGACCTGCTGTATCTATAATTACTACATTATGACCATTTTGATTGGCATATTCAATTGCTGCCTTGGCAATATCCGTAGGTTTGTGTTGATCGCCCATCGTAAAGACTTCTA
>JAWXVF010000028.1:0-22530 GCA_044425555.1 Eubacteriales bacterium | reverse complement strand
TACTAATTACTCCCACTCTATCGTTCCCGGCGGTTTACTAGTCAAGTCATACAATACTCGATTTACCCCTTGCACCTCATTAATAATTCGATTCATAACTTTATTCAACACTTCATAAGGAATCTCCGCCGATTCCGCTGTCATAAAGTCAATCGTATTAACAGCACGCAGTGCAACTGCAAAGTCATAAGTGCGTTCATCACCCATAACTCCTACGGAACGCATATTGGTAAGTGCGGCAAAATATTGTCCAATTCCCTTATCAAGTCCTGCTTTTGCAATTTCATCACGGTAGATAAAATCTGCATCCTGTACGATTTTCACTTTCTCTTCTGTGACTTCCCCAATGATGCGAATTCCTAATCCAGGTCCTGGGAAAGGTTGACGAAATACTAAATAATCTGGTATTCCCAATTCTAACCCTACTTTTCTAACTTCATCTTTGAATAAATCTCTAAGAGGTTCAATAATCTCTTTGAAATCCACACAATCAGGAAGTCCACCTACATTATGATGAGATTTAATAACTGTAGATTCTCCACCTACTCCACTTTCCACAACATCTGGATAGATTGTCCCTTGTACTAAGAAATCAACAGCACCTATTTTTTTTGCTTCTTCTTCAAAGACACGAATAAATTCTTCCCCTATTATTTTACGCTTTGCTTCAGGATCTTCGATTCCTTTTAATTTATCATAATAGCGTTCCTGCACATTAACACGAATAAAATTCAAGTCATATTGTCCCGATGGTCCAAAAATTTCTTCTACTTCATCCCCTTCATCTTTTCGTAATAATCCATGATCCACAAAGACACAAGTAAGCTGATTGCCAATTGCTTTTGATAAAAGTACTGCTGCCACTGAGGAATCGACCCCTCCTGATAAAGCACAAAGTACTTTTCCAGTTCCTACCTTTTCTCGAATAGCTTGAATAGATTGTTCTACAAATGAATCCATCCTCCAAGTCCCAGTACAACCACATACCGAATAAACAAAATTAGATAGCATTCTACTACCTTCTATAGTATGTAATACTTCTGGGTGAAATTGTATAGCATATAATTTCTTATCACTATCTTCTGCTGCCGCAACAGGGCAATCTGTGGTAGTAGCTGTAACCTCAAATCCAGGTGCTACCTGATGAATATAATCAAAATGGCTCATCCAACAAATTGTCTTTTCTGGCACTTCCTTGAAGATTGGAGAAGATTTTATAATGTTTATTTTTGTTTTTCCATACTCCCCTACCTCGGCCTTTTTAACTTCTCCACCTAATATATGATTCATAAGTTGTGCACCATAACATAAGCCTAATACTGGTATTCCAAGAGAAAATAAGTCTTTTGAATACGTAGGTGCTCCCTCCTCATAACAACTATTAGGTCCACCCGTTAAAATAATTCCTTTTACATTCATTTCTTTTATTTTATTAATATCCGTTTTATAAGAATAAATTTCACAATAGACATTACATTCACGTACTCTTCTTGCTACTAATTGATTGTATTGTCCCCCAAAATCAATCACAATTACTTTTTCTCTGTTATCCATAAATACTCCATTCTCTTACCGTATCCATCATACTTATTTTATGTTTTATTATTATCTTAATAATACCAGTGTCCAAACACCTTATGATTTTCTTACCTTGCTGTTGGCATATATGGAATTAACGTAGATGCTAAATTTGATATCGGCATACTTTGCAAACTTACTCGACCTGGTCCAGAAATCACTGTGTTAAAGATTCCTTCACCACCTAACAACATATTCTTCACCCCTGGTACTGTTACAATATCCATTGTACAGGTTTCGTCCATAGCTGCTAAATATCCTGTATCTACCACCATTTTATCCCCTGCTAGCAAATCATAATCTACCACATGACCATCAAATTCAATTAAGGCTATTCCGTCACCAGAAATTTTCTGCATAATAAATCCTTCGCCACCAAACAAACTAGAAGACAATTTTTTCCGAAAATGAATGCTTAACTCAATTCCCTCTGTTCCTGCTAAAAATCCTCCCTTTTGTACAATTAATGATCTACCATTAGAAATTTCATAAGTACGAATAGAGCCTGCCATCTTAGCACCTAAAGCAATCTCTCCCTCTCTACCTTCTGCTGTATAACGATTTTGAAACAGATTTTCTCCTGATACCATGCGCCCAAACACTTTACCTAAACCACCACCTGTGGTTTCCATTTTCATATTACCACTCATCCAACTCATTGCGCCACTTTCTGTGATAATGGTTTCTCCTGCTTCCACTTGACATATTGCCACTGGTAATGGTTCTCCAACAATTTTAACATTCATATTCTTTTCTCTCCTTCGTAGTAACTCTTACCATTTTACCATTTATATTCACGAATGACTATTCTTTTTTATGTTATTATTTTAACGTATTTTACTTCTACAACACAGAAAAGCACCCTAATAGATGCAATCCCGTTTCCGCTTAACTGTGTGAATATTTTTCTTTCGTTGCCAATCCACCACGAATATGACGTTCTGATTTATTCACATCCAATATTTTTCTAGCTTCCATTGCTAAGGTTGGATTGATTTGCATTAAACGGTCTGTTATATCTTTATGTTTGGTTGTAGTTAATCAGAATCACAGACTGTTCTATTCCTATATCCGATAAAAGCTTTAGATATACGTCTATTTTCCCTTGTTCATCCACTATAATCTTATCTATAATTTCTTTTAGCTGTACATTGGACATGCTCTCAATATCGAAAATATTTTCTAGATTTTTAAATGTGCTTTCTAATACGCCCTCTAATTGGTCACCCTTTGTTAGATTATATTGTATTAACTTTAATTCATTTTCTACTTTTTCGATTTCTATATTAAGTGAACCAACTTTTTCACGAAGTTCCTCCCTCGTAATCAATTCATCTTCATACATATCCATATATCTCTTTCTTGATTTCCCTGCTTTACCTAATCGTTCTGTTAAAGATTTCTCATAATCTTTGTTTTCCTCTTTCGTATGATAAGTGCGATTGAATTCAGCCACAATATTTTTCATCACATTCTCTTTTTGATTGAGTATGTCAAGCAAATACTTAGAAATTTCTTCCTTTAATGCCTGCTCGTCCATCTTATAGGTATTAGGACAGGAATCTGCACCATTGGCATTTCGCCCACTACATACCCAACGAATGTATACATTTTTATATTGCTTTTCTACACGGCGAAAGCTATAGCCACAACAAGAACAACGAATTAAAGTAGAAAATAAATGCTTATTGGATTGACGTTGTTTATTCGTATGAAAGCTCAGATTTCGTTCCTCTAATAATTTCCCTACCTTAACAAATACATCATCTTCCATAATACGAAGTTCTGGCTTGTCCACAATAAACCAATCACATTCCTCTTTTTTCTCCCGCTTACTTGTTAGAAAATCAGCAATCTCTTCCTTACCATTAATAATCTTTCCTGTGTAAATTTCATTAGTTAAAATTCGGCAAATGGCATTTTGTGACCATTTACAATCTCGTTTTGTACGAATCCCTTCTGCATTTAGTATCTGTGCAATTTTGTTGGCACCGTAACCACTATTTAAATATAAATCGTAGATTCTTCGTACAATACTTGCCTCGTATTCATTAATCTTAAGACTAAAGTAATCTCCTTTCGTCTTATCATAACCATATACCATATTAGGTACTCGCCCTTTTTGTGCATTCATTTTCTTACCAAATTTCACACGTTTTGATGTATTAGCACTTTCTTCTTGGGCTAATGCTCCAAAAATTGTTAAGACAAATTCGGACTGTCCTAGCACAGACATATTGGCTGTAAGAAAGGTAGTTTCAATACCTAGTTCCTTAAGTTGTCTTGTACTATTTAATAAATCAACTGTATTTCTTGCAAAACGGGAAATATCCTTTACCACAACCATTTCAAATAAGCCATGCTTAGCATCACGTAGAAGTCGTTGAAACTGGGTACGATTTTTAATTTTCGTACCAGAAATTCCTTCGTCTGCATAGACCGTTACAAGATTATGTCCCTGCTTAATCGCATATTCTTCAAAAAACTTCTTCTGTGTTTCTATGGAGTTTAACTGGTCTTCTTTGTCGGTAGAAACACGACAGTAAGCTACAATGTTCATGAGTTGCCCTCCCTATTTATAATCCAATTACCACCTTTGCTAGAACCTACGTACTCGATGGTATTATTTTTCTTTAAAAATTCCACTTGTTTTCTTAACATAAATTCAGAAATTTTCAATTTGTTTTCCATATCTTTTCTTGTAATTTTAGGATTTTTTCTTATTAATTTAATGATTTTTTCTTGTAATAGCAGATCGCTTTTTGAAGGTGCTATTGAAGGTGTTATTGAAGGTGTTTCTACTTCTAAATCCACTCCATATTTTTCTATTTTAAAACATTCATGTATGAAAAATCTTGCAATAAAATAAGTTCTATCCTCATCAGTTTCGAATTCAGGCTGTGGGGAATCATTTGCGTTCAAAGCATTTAATATTTTTGTAAATCCTGTATTTCTTCCTTCTGTCAAATGCAATTCTTTTAAAAACTCTCCAATTCTTCTATTTCTATATCTGCGATTGGACACACGATAACTTTTCAGACCTTCATCGGTTACTGAACGATCCGGACCAGGAAAGCTTACAATCTCTATCCTATCATTCTCTACACGTACTTCAATGGGTTCTCTTTCATCATAACCTCTATGATACACTGCATTAGATAAGGCTTCTTCAATGGCAGCATAAGGATAATTGAAAAACCGATCTGCTTCTGCCTTATGAGGGTGTTTAATCACTTTTTCTGTAATAATTGTATTTTTAATATATATAAGTGCATCTCTTAGTTGTTGCTGAATGGGTCCTTTAAAAGTTTGCTCTATGATATTATCGCCCCCTAATCCTTGTGGAAATTGCACTACGTCTATTTGGGCATAGGGGAAGAACTTTTCTGGTTCTAGACTAAAGAACATAAGTCCTATATTTTTAGGTTTCGTATATTCTGGAAGATTCCCAATAATATTCATATCACGACAAACAGAAGTAAAATCCTCTGTTTTTAATTTTTCAAACAAAGAACTATTTACTTCCTTCAAATAACTTTGAATCAGTGTAATATTCAAATCTGTCATTTCCCCTTGATTATTTATTCTATCATCAAAAGGTACTCGATTGGCTAAATGAAATAAGTCCTTCTCTTCTTCTGAAGTTGGGATTATGGTACTTGACCCTTTGCGTATATAATAAATCCGATCTTTATTATCTTTACCCATAGTCTTAGGTGATGAATAAGGTCTTGTATTTCCTCCTGGACACCAAAGTATGATAAAGTTTCTCTCTTGATATTCCACTACTTCTATTATTGGCATATATTCTGAACGAATCAGTTTACATTTTGATAGAATATCCTTTTGATGACTATCTATTTTATCAGTTGCTATTCCTTGTAATGGGTATATTGGACGACCTTCTTCCTCCTTAACACCTATGACAAGATATCCACCACCCCAATTATCAAGATCATTAGCAAATGCACATATAGTTTTCAAAGAAGCAACAGCATCCCATGTTTCTTTGTATTCAATTCTTGCCCATTCAACTACATTCCCTGATAGCAAAGTCTTGATATTGGTTGCTATCCCCATGATTACCTCCATTTCGACATATTATTCGTTATTTTTCTATATCTGTTACATCTATTTTATTATAAGTCCATTATGTTAATGTGTCAATCTATTTCCTAGAAAATTATCATATTTTCTTTTAGCAACTTTTGACTCATGTAAAGAAGGAAGGGAATAACTCCTTGTAAAAGTTATTCCCCAATCCCTATCCTATCGTTCCCATTCATCATCTTCATTATCTTGTGTTTCATTTTGCAAAGTATATGTATTCATTTCTTCTTGTTCCAGTGCAAGTAATTTTTTCTTCACCGTTTCATGTGCCATTGACGCAGAAATTCTAATCAACTCCTTAATTAACTCATCGCCAGTGTTTGGATTATGAAATGTAATATTTAATTTTTCCTTTTCTTTCATCTCCTGCACCTCCATTATGCTGTTTAATATTATGTGAATTGCTTTCTTTTTATGACAAGCTATTAGAGTTCCCACATATCTTCTAACTCTTCTTCTCTATACCTGTCATTTCTATTAAGTTCTTTTTGGTATTTCCAATAATAAAACTCTTCAAGTAGATTGCAGATTGATGGCAGAAATATGTTTTGCTGTTTTCTCTGTTTCTTTTGTTCATGTAGTGCCAATAGCCCTTCTCTAGCTAATTTTTGTTTCATTTGGTCTGCATGTAATTGGACAATAATAGTCTGTATCTGATACCACGGTTTTCCTTTAAATTCTATTTCTTGTATTACTGCCTGATACAAGCTAGACATATCTATATTCATATCTTCCTTTCCCCATATATCAAGTTGTGCTAATTCCTGAAAAATATCACCACCTTGATGTATAGCAATTAATCCTGATTTTAGATTATAATCATTATAATCTACACTATTTAAGATATTCTCCCTACTAAAATCTCCATAGGACATTAGCTTATAATTGCTACAGAATCGTTCCCCGTTTAAGCCACAATACCCAGCAAACACCTGAAACATAATATTATGATTACCAAAACTACAATCAATCCCCCTGCTATCTAAATTGTGGTAGAAATCTTCCAGTGAAAAACTTTCTTCTACACTTTTTGCAATGTCACTTGCAAGTTGTTGTTTCCAACTTTTAAATGCTTTATATTCCCCATATTTTTGATGGAAGTTCCCTCGATGTTCAATAACCGATAAACCATACTCGTAGCATAATTCATCTGAAATATTACGCATTTTTTCTAAATCTTTAGGGGAGCATTGCCACTTCTCTCCTTTTTCTATGCCAACCGAATTCACAATATAATGAATATGCATATGCTTCTCATTTGTATGCACTGCAGATACCACTTGGAAATCATCAAACTTGTGATTACGCTTAATAAATTCCTTAGAAATTGTAAACGCCATCTCTGGTGTCACTAAATCATCTACACCAAAACTTTGCACAAAATGAGCATACTGTCTACCGCTTATTTTCTGATGCATTTTTTTTGTAATAAACATCTGCTCAAATTCCTTCCCTTTTACCAAATCTTTTCCCCACACAAGCTTTCCATCTTCTGTTTTATGGTCTTCTTGAATATAAGTTAAAACTCCTTTCAGTCCAGCCAAATTTCCACTTCGTACTTTAATGGGTTTAACAATTGCTATAGTCATCACCTCCTAGTACCATTACGATTACATCAAATACGCTATTTAATTGGTAAGTTATTTCTTCTAAATTAGGATTATCCACTCGTCTTTGGTGACATAATACCGTTAATTGGTTTAGATTATTTCCAATCTTATTTAATTCAAATATCAATTCCTTTAGCCCTTCAATGTGTCGTACTTCCTTTCCTAATACAGCATAACGACAGAAATCAGAAGTTTTCATCTTCCCTTTTTTCGCTCTTGCTACAATTGATTTTTTATCATGGTCTGATACACGAAAGGTAATACTATTTGTTTTATTCATTTTCCACTTCTCCATTTCTTTTATTTTTTTATCTGCGTTAGCAGGAACCTATCCATCATAAGATTGTAAATCTTATGATTAAGATGCGTTAGCGTCTTACAGATAGGATGCTTGCCACACCCTTTGGGTGTGTTGCCTTTACATTTGCCCTCCAAAGTGATTTAACAATTTCGTTTGAAGGCTAATGTCTCCTACTAGCAAAACATTCCAGATACATGCTTTCATATAGCCAAGATGATGTTTTATTTCACTATGAATAGCGCCTGTTTTGTAGTCATCCATCACAGTTGTATAAAATGTATACATAGATGGATGATGATGTTCAAAGCTAAGATAGGTTATTAATTTTTTGTAGACTTGACTAACCGTAACTAAATAGCCCTTTATCTGCATAGGCTTTTTCTCGGTTAGCATTTCACATAATGCTTGTATCAATAAATTCAAAATACTTAAATCTTGTTGGGAATCATAATTCTTTTTACTATTCCTAACAAATATTTCATGTTCCGTTAAAATCTGAAAGGCAATCCTTAATTTCTCCTCTTGGTAAAGATATTCTCTAGGTAGTGTTTGTTCCTCTAACAATTCTTTGAAAATAACATCTTCTAAACAAGTGTCTTCTTCTATCCCATTCTCATAGGATAGATGGATTGACTCTATCTTATTGGTATTATTTTGATTCCTATTAGTCTTATTCGTATCTGTTTCTAATAGGTCTTGAACCGTGAAAGAACTATCTCTTGATACTTGTATATCTCCTATCTTGTCCGCTATATTTGTAGGTTCTGCTTCTATGATAGGTGTCTGTAACATATCTGTTTTCACATAAATCCTAGATGGTTTCCCCTGCCCTTGGCGTTTACGAACAATCAACTTGAGTGCTTCTAATTCTGCCATTACTTTGGATATTTTCGAATAACTCTTACCTAAAAGTTCACACCCATGTTCAATAGTAAAATAAATGTATACTTCTCCTTCCTTATCTTTCCACTGATTGATTATGGATAAAGAAAGACGATCTAGCATAACTGTATACAATAATTTTGCCTCAATTGATAATTGGTGTAATTTCTCATTGGTAAACAATACCTTTGGCAAACGATAAAATACATAGTTTGTGTGTTCCATAAGTTCCCCCTTTCTTTCTTATTTTGTTGACTTGCTTAGTTTATCGCAAATGTAATACATTAAAAATGAAGGACTAATTTTCCATAAATTTGTAAAAAGTAATTATCCATGACAGGTTTTGACAAAATATACCATATACATTGTGTTATCATACAAAAAAAGGAAGATTAAAAAAATAAGGTGTAACAAAAGAAATTTTTATAGGTTAAATTACTAGATTGTGAAAGAGAGGATAATCACTATGTTTTCAAACATAAAGAAACCCTATATGAAAGCTTATACAGACATTCATAATAGGGTTAGATATATGGTATATGCAGATGCAGGCGCAGCAATGTTTGATTGCGATTATATTGGAAAATTATTGGTAGAATTTCTTCTAGCTGATTTAAGCGAATATAAATGTAAAGTTGACCAAGCAAAAGAGACCATCTCCACTATGCATACGGATACAAAGCATATGAATGATAACGATATTACCATTGTTTCTAAAATTTCAGAACAATATTTATATGAAATAGTCACCATATTATATCAAAGCTTTCCTATTGCACATTTTTATACTCGTGAAAAATTAAATGTAATCTTTCAAAGCCAGAATCCCTATCCTGAAAAGTTACAATTAGGTGTTGCTACTTTAGATGAGGTACTGGTACTACTGGAACTCTTTGAAAAGGGTATTACTTTTTGTTGCGATATTGATTTTGATAAACCATTATCATCTATTACAGCAGGTTTTCTATCCTTTCTTGGTCTATACCCTGATTTTTCTAATTTTCACTTTCTAACCGGAGTAAGTGTAGCTCCCACGAAAAATGGGAAATTAGACTTTGAACAGCAAGAATTAATTGGTACCAATGCAAGTAGTAATTTACAACGGCATATGGACATTCTCACAGAAATACATAATCTAAATACTACTAGTGCTAATATTACTGAGTATGTACTACTCAAAGACTTTGAAGAATTATTATATTTTGAATTTATCGAAGTCATTAAACGTGGTCTACGCATTCGTAAATGTCAAAACTGTAATCGCTATTTTGTCCTTCTCTCTAAACACGATACTTTATATTGTGACAGAGTAGATACAAACGGAAAATCTTGCAAAGAAATCGGTAATAAGCAAAAATATAAAGAAAATGTGGAGAAAGATCCTTTACTAAAAATGTATAGCAAACTCTATAAATCAACTCATGCACGTATGGAACGTCATGTAGACAATGAATATGATTTAGATGTTGCTAACCATATACGTGATAGCTTTCTAAACTGGTCTAAACAACTCCAACAGGTTAGACGTGACTATGTTAATGGTTGTATGACAGCGGAGGAATTTAGGGATTGGATGGAAGGAAGGACTTGGGATGGGTAATAATACTACATACTTCATATCAATTCTCACTTTTTCACTTCTAAGATTTTTATATCATAATTCTAAACTTTCCTTTAATTCCAAATGCATTTGCGGAAAATCAAGTTACTCCCATACAAATTCTCTAGTTCCCAATTTATAAGTTTTAATTGCATGGAACTATCTAAATTTATATAAGTAAAAATTTTATTCCTTCTCATTTGTTTCAGTTTTTTGTCATTTAAGTTCAAAACTTTAATGGTGTACTCTCCCTTAGGATTATCATCAACGGAATAAACTTCACCTGACGCTAAATCGTATTTTAAATAAAATGTTGGATTTTCTATCGTAGGATTTATAAAATCCTCATGGTATTGATTCCCTTTTCGTATCCCACATGTATTTTTATTATTACAAGATAAAATCATATTGGTATACTCTTTGCTCTGATTAGGATAAGCAGATTGTGGCTTTATATGTTCAATATGACAACTGTTAACATTATTCTCAATAATTCGCTCACAATATGGACAGTAAGAATCTTGCTCACAAATGAAATTATCTCTCAATATCTCTTTTATATGAGTATCAAACTCCTGATAATTAGATACTTTCTTTGCCAAATCCGTATACTCGCATGGCTCATTTGCTTTCTTATTGTTCAACATTTCTAGTACCCCTCATTTTCATCCGTTTTATTTGTGCATTGATAAGTGCCATCTCTACATCGGAATCATCTAGGTGTTCTGAAATATCTATTAATAATTCTTGAAATTCCTTATTTTCTAAGGCGTTCTCATTTCGTAATAATTTTTGAATTTGTTCTATTTTAAATTGTAATTCTTCATTTCGTACACTTTCAAGTCCCATATTGTGAGTTAATATGGATTCTATAGTCTGTCCATATGTTCGTTCTACTTCCTCCGTTGGCACTATCTGAATACCATTATGATCTCGATGTAAAACTCGTAATTGCTCTTTTCTAATATTTCCTATGACATGGGGCGAATGAGTTGCAATAATTAATTGATTGTTCCTACCAATACTTTCATATACGCTGATAATCTTTCGTTGCCATTGTGGGTGTAGCGAAATTTCAGGTTCATCAATAAGAATAATAGAATCATTAATGTTTAAAAACTTTAAAGATAACGCACGTATGAATAGTTGCTTTTCTCCTGATGATAAATCCTCAATTGCAAACGTATCATTATTGTGATTCTTGAAAATAGGTTGCTTCTTCTCATCTTTAGATAATCCTACAAGTTCAATCTCTAAATCCATACATTGAAAAATAGAATTGATTTCATCACAAACTTTTTTCATACTTTCTTTTACTGCCACATCTTCATTTTTAAATACTTCTGTTTCAATTGCTGTAGCAACAAAAGAAGATATATCATTTGCAATCTTTTGATCAATAATATTAATAAATTGATCTGGAATTTCTTTTCTTGTATCTATTGCAGTTGCCATAGAAAAATTAATTTCCGTTGGCATGAATACAATCTTTCCTATACTTGTTGCATCCTGATCAGATTCGTCAATAGCAAAAACAGAATTTTTTATTCCCCAATATATCACAGAATATTCTGACAATGCATTATCTGGTATTGTTTTGAGTAGTTCTTTTCCAAAAGAAAGCTCTAAACTATCCAAATCTGTTCCTTTTAGGAATTTTTCAACCTTAGAAGATTGAAAGTTCTCCAAAATTCCTCTAAGAATACTTGTTTTTCCACTTCCATTATCCCCAATAAATATAACTGTATTTACTATTTCCCCTTTTTCATCTTCCAAACTTACTTGTAAATCTTTTAAAATGGGGTGGTTTTTAAAGTTAATTTTTCTTAATTTCATATGAACTCCTTTTGTTTCTACATGCTATATTTAGAGTTAATCCTTAATTGTCTTTGTTATGCTTCCCCTTCTTTCGTTCAACCATACTATTTACACATTTCAAAAATTTATTATCATCCCAAATTGCTACATTAGATTTATATGTGTACGACGAAACATATTTAACTCCTGATATATTATGATATTCCTTCATGAAATCAATCATTTTTAAGGAAAATTTATACTCCTTTTCGCCATCTTTTTTTGATGGTCCAAACGTTAAATGTTCTTGTAGCTTTATATACAATATTGTCAATGACATCTGATATTTATTTTCAAACTCATCTCTAATACTTGGTGACAATGTCTCCTCTAGTTGTTCTTTCGTAAATGCAGAACAATCAAACACCTTAATTGGCTCTTTTACAAAATATTCTGCAACAGAAAAATATTTAGATTTCTCATCTTTTAGTTCACGAATTGCTGTTTCTTGATCTTCTGCAATATATAATACCTGTTCATTTATTCGATTTACTCTACCTTCATGCTTTATCACTTCTTTTGGCGGAACACCTGAATATATTGTATTATATCCAGTAATTGGAATTCCATTTTCTCTCACAATTCCTTGTTCCATACCGTCCTCATCAGCAATGACTCTGGCTCTATAAAAGGTTTCATTTTGAATTTCTACAATCGGAATATGAGAAATAAACCTCTTGAACAATTCAATTGTTTTTGGTTTTAAATCATCATTATCAATTTCAAAAATTAGTTCCTTACCTAATAAGGTTGATATTAATACATTTTGTGTCTTCTCAATCATAATTACCTCCCTCTTATTTTCATGCATTTACTCTAAGCAATCCAATTCAATCCCATCAACGCTTGGTCCACAATATGATAGAAGACTACATCCGATTTATTAGCAAAAATTTCACGGTTGTAACTATCCGGAAGATATTCATTTAAGATTGCCATAATTTCTTTTCTTACTTTTTCTTTTGGCTGTTCGTCTTTTTCCCACCCTACTACGAATAATTCTTCTTTTTTCGCAAGCAACGTTTGGTAGAGTGTACTAGCAGCAAGTTTTACACGCTTTAATTCTTCCTTCGTTAATTTATCTTTTTGTAACAAATCGTAAAATTCCAGTTCTTCCTCACTTAAGTCTTCCCTAATATGCCTACGTTCTTCCTCTTGCAATTCTCGCATTAATTCTAATAACTTTTTATAAAACTCATCATTGTATGCCCCTCCTGCATTGTATTCATCTATAATATGACGGAATCGTTCTGCAAAACTAGTACGGGTTCTATTTTTCTTTATCATCTGTGCCAAAATTTTCTCAATATGCTCACGTAGATTGGCTATTTCTAGATTCTTATATTTTGCTTTCTGCATTTGCTCTTTTAATGCATCTATATCAATTTTCGATAAATCAATAGGTTCTGACGTGGTAATGGCAGGTAAAGTTTCCTGAGAATTTCCCACATCATAGGTAGTCGTTTCTTCTGCAACTATACTTTGATTTAACAACTCATCTATCTTATACTTAGCAGCCTCTATCTTTTCAGGTCTTATTTTCCCATCAAGGATTCCTTTTAAGTATAGTATGATTTCTTTTTCATTGGCACGAAAATCCATTTTGAAAATATCTGGTCGTAATGCTTCATATAAATTCCCAACGGTATTAGCAAGAACTCGAAATTCATTTTTCACTTCATCATTGGATACAAGGATATTGGCAAATTCTTCTAACTTAGATAAATTGGCAAACACATCCTCTTTCTCCTCTACACTTGCTAAATCAATGCCTTGTGTAGTACAAAAGGTTTTCGTCATTTCAATAGCTTCTAAAAGCTGTTCGTACAATTTCTCAATATTCTTAACTGGTAGCTCTTCCTCATCCCCTGCTGCATAGTCTAGTAATGCTTTTTTCAAAGATTTAAACACATCTAAATAGCCAATGACAATGCCACTTGTTTTCTCTGGGTACACTCGATTAGCTCTAGCAATGGTTTGCATCAAAGTATGTCCCTTCATAGGCTTGTCCAAATATAAAGTAGATATGGAAGGTGCGTCAAACCCCGTCAACCACATAGAACATACAAACACTAGGCTTAAAGGGTGATTGACATCTTTAAAATTATCTTCTATATCCATTCCATTTTCATCGACTGCATTCATTTTATCACGATGTACTTTTATGGTGAGTTCTTGTTTTTGAAATTTCTCTTCTTCTTTCTCTTCTCCACTTACTACAACTGCCATTTGTACTTTTCGCATATAATCTACCATTCTTTTTAGTTCTATACGCTTATTTTCATCAGCTGTGTTCGTAATCTCCACATTTAGATTTTTAATTTCTTCCTTCCAGTAATTATTTACCATATCATACATGCGAACTACGGTAAATTTATCAACGGAAATTACCATACCTTTTCCTAGAAATCCTCTACGTGGAAAATGGTATGCAATGTGTCTTGCTATGGTTTTTAATCGATCATCACGCTTAATCACTTCTAATTCCTTGGCATACTGATTTTCAAGTCTTTCTCGTTCCGAATCTGACAGATTTTCATCTTCCAATATTTCTGACAAATCACTATCAAGAAAATCATTTTGCAATCGTACCTCTTTCATACCATTGATATAATATAATGGAACTGTTACATGATCATTGACTGATTGGGTAAAATTATATTCTGAAACATAATCTCCAAACCAAGCGTTGGTTAATCGCTTTGCTCCTAATAAAGGAGTTCCTGTAAATGCTAGAAATTGTGCATTAGGTAATCCTTTTCGCATATTCTCTGCTAAATCCTTATATTGAGTTCTGTGTGCTTCATCTACAATCACAACAATATCATCACGCTCTGATAAAATAGGATACTCTTTCCCTTTATCGTATTTAAACTTATAAATCGTAGTAAATAAGATGGTTTTATGATTCTTTAATTCTTCACGAAGTTTTGCACCAGTTGCAGGGCGAACTTTTTCATCTTTAGAAATAAATTCTGTACGATAAAAATTTTTCCATATTTGATCATCTAAATCTACTCGATCTGTCACTACTAGAAAAGTAAAATTCCCATTTACTTTATGCTTTATTTTTCTTGTAAGCATTACCATGGAATAACTCTTTCCACTCCCTTGGGTATGCCAAAATACACCTAACTTTCCTTCTAGGTGTTCTCTCTTTAAAAAGGCTTCATAGGCATTATTCACTCCTAAATATTGATGGTTCTTGGCAATTAATTTGATTCGTTGTCTATCGTATAAGATAAAATTTTCTATATAATCTATTAATACTTCTTTTCGTAGTAAGCCATTTATTAAGTATTCTAGGCTAATGGCATTGTCTTTGATTTCTTTCCGATTGGGATTTTCTTTTTCATCTTCTATTTTCAGCCACTCAAAAAAGTGTTCATACCCAGCAGCAAAACTACCAATCCTCGTCTCCGTTCCATTGGATAATACACAAACTTGGTTATACTGAAATAAATAAGGGATATCTTTTTTATAATCCATTAGATTCTTGTCATAGGCATTCTTCACCTTAATATTAGAGTTTTTCAACTCTATAAATACCATTGGCAATCCATTTACATAGAGAATCAAATCTGGTCTACGCCAATGAACCTCACCTCGAATCCATAATTGGGAAACAACTGTAAAATCATTATGATCTGGATGGGTAAAATCAATTACTTTTAGTTTCCCTTTTTTCTTCTTGCCGTTTTCATCATATTCTACATCAATACCATTTCTTATGGTTTGATAAGATTGGTAATTAGCCTCCATTACCATAGCGGTTGTGGGTGTTTTCTCTAATTCTTTGGCAACTTTTTCTACAAGGGAAATAGGTAACTGTTTATTCAACCGTACTAAACTCTCACGTAAAACAGTAGGTAACACCACTTGCTTTTTATGTTCCCTACCACTTCCATCCTCCAAAGTATCAGGATCGGAAGTGTAGCAATTAATGGAATTGTATTGGTTACATTCAACTAATTTTTGAATGGTTGCTTGTTCGATCATGTCTTCGGATATGAAGCTTGGCATGGTGTCCCTCCTTTATTGAAATAATTCTGGTTCTTTATTATATAAATCTAATAACCATGGTTGTGGCACATATTGTAAATACATTTCACTCTGACCGTACCTACCTGTCATGTTAGATGACGACATAATGAAAATATTATTTTCTAAGTACACAACATCTCCTGAATAAGCATTTAATTCTATACTTTTCTCTTTAGTATTTAATAAGTTTCTAATAAGAGACTTATGGCTACTACTTAAATTAATATACCTAATCCTTAATTTTTTTCTCAAGTTTATTTCCTGAAATTCCAATAGCTTGGCTTTCACAATATTATAGCATATAATAACAATTGTTAATGATACACTAAATAAAAATATTAGGCTAATATATAACAACCACTCATCTGAAATTAAATTCAATTTCATTCTTTCCAGCATATGACTTGGCAAAAATATAATTAATCCTGTACAAATATCAATAGTAATTAATACGGGCGTAATCTTTTTTAGATTATCAAATACATTTTCTATCACATGAGTTTGATTTTTATCAGCCATTTTACACCTCCAGTTTACCGCTTATTAAGCGTGGTAATAATAAATCACGCTGTTTTTTTAGGTTCACATTGTTTAATTTTAGTTTACTCATCTCTAAAAATATTGAAGAAACAATTTTATTAAATTGATTTGCTATCATCTTATCGGGTAATACTATGTTAATTTTATCTAATATAGACTTTGTTAAAAATTTAGTTGTAGCTCCAATGCTAGCATGCTTCAAATGCATAAGATAATTTTTCAACACGAAATATATATATGAACAACCTATATTATTATTAAGTGGCGTAATAATATAGGTTCTCTGATAAGCATCTAATTTTTCATTAGCATAAAACAATGAAAAATCTCCCGTTGCATTATTACCACCTAATAATACACACTCTCCATCAAAACAAAAAGTATTTGTCTTATAAATTGTCTTTGCACATGTGTAAAAACTAAACTCGCCCTCATCTTTCATGGCATTAGAATCCAATTTACCCGTAATATATTTTACATTATTTTTAAATTTCCCTTTGCTCCACCCTTCTGGCAATCCATTCACAAACTTTGTATTCTCATAATTAGGAAAACGAAAACGTACAAACCACTCTTTGTATAACTCTTGTGCTGATTTTTCTAGTAGTTCTATTCTACGATTGTTGTTTTCTATTAAATCATCGTAGGTTGATAGGATATTAGTAATACGTTTTTGTTCTGATTGGTCTAAATTAGGAACTAAATATTTCATTATTGCATGTTTACTTCCCCTAGGCATTTTAGTACCTTTGGAAGTAACTGTAGCATAATTAAAAAAATTATTATCTGATAACGCATAATATAAAAACTTAGGACAAATATTATCTTTTGCTTTTAAGACTAATATATCATTAGAACATCCACCAGATATATTTGCAAACCATATTTTTCTGAAATATGGTCGTATATTTGACAAAAGAATATCATCTTCCGAAAATTTACTTTTATTGTTCCCTTGTGGATTACTTAAAGAAATAGTTATCCCACTTTTATCTGGCAACATATTTTCAGTTGAAATATAGTTTTTATTGTTCAAATATTTTGATTCAATTTTCTCATTAGCAAAATATGCTACTTTATCCAAAGTCACATATTTATTGACTTTTATTTTAGTCATTTGCATCTCCATCCTGTGTATTTTCATTTATTATTTCTTTACAAGACAAATAGACATTAATTTCACATAACACATTATATATTAATTCATTATCAGCATTCTCATATAGAATAAATGACTTATTCGATGGTGAGTTAATCATAGCAAGAACAATATCCTTAGATTTATGCTTCTCAATTAACGCAATTCCTTTTTTTCTATCAAATTTACCATTAGGTTTATTATTCATTATAAAATTATTTGATTCTGTAATGTCAATTAAAAATTCACTATTCATTAAACAACCCCTTCAAATTCTCCCCTATCTTACTCTCCAACTCCCTTGCATCTTGGTTTAGCATTTCAAGTTCCACATATAAACTCCTCATTTCTTCCTTGAATTCCTCTTCTGTCATACCATCATCTTCAATAACAACACCTACATATCTACCCGGATTGAGAGAATAATCTTGGTCTTTGATTCCATCTTCCCCTTCTAGAGTGGCTACTTTGCAGAGTCCTGTTACATCTTGGTAAATCCCTTGTGGAAAACGTTCTTGTAACCAAATGCACTGGTCTAAGAAATACACAATTTCATCTTTTAACACATCCAATTGATTTAAAATATCAACAGCTTCCATGATTTCTTTTTTATAGCTAGCAGTATCTAGGTTCTGATGAATTCCTCTTTCTACCTCGTGAAACTGCTCCTTTAATTCTTTCGTATGATTTTCTACCATAGATTGTATGGCACTTGCTTGTTCCACTGTATGGATACAATCTTTTTCTATTAAATGATAATCTTCTACCCCATTGAAATCGTGCACTTTTTTAGATGGCACATACGTTTTATCGTTGTATTTTTTTACCATTTCATTAGCAGAATCTTTATACAGATGATACACTAATTCCGAACATGTACTTTGTAATTCATGGTATAAGGCAGATTTCTCTAATACTTCTCCTTGGTATTCGTCTAGTAACACCGTATATTCTTCATTTTTTTCTTCGTATAACCTTGATATCATGGCAAGATTTTTAATCTGCTCTTCTGTGAATTTTCTATGGGCTCTATCCACTTGTGTAAATATATTCCTTGCATCTATGAATAATATTTCCTCTTTCTTTTTATGGCTAGCATCGAAAAACCAAAGGGTTGCTGGCAAGGTCACTGTGGAAAACATGTTGGACGGTAAAGTAACCATTTGACTTACCACGCCACTTTCTATTAACTTCATACGGATTTCTTTTTCACTATTTCCTGCATCGGAGGCAGAATTTGCCATAACAAGGGCTGCTTTTCCTTTGTTTTCTTTTAGGGAAGTAGCGAACATATTAATCCATAGATAATTTCCATTAGGAACTGTTTCTCCTGCTGATTTTTTACTTTTGGTTTTATTCTGTGGTACTCCATATGTATTAAAGCGTTCCTGATTTTTTACAGCTTCTAGTTCCACCCCATCTACATTAAATGGAGGATTCGCCATAACATAATCGAATTTCCCCAAACAATCATAAGGATCTGCATAATAACTATTGGCTTCTGTAATGGTACCTCTAATGTTATGAAGTACCATATTAATCTTAGCAAGATTCACTGTGGATTTGTCTTTTTCCACACCATACGCACGTAGATTAATTGGATTGCCTTGTTGCTTATGCTTTTGAATATAATGAGCAGCTTGTACAAACATACCTCCGCTTCCGCAAGCAGGATCAAAGATTTCCCCATCTACAGGTGCAAGTACCTCTACCATATATTTTACTACTGATGGTGGTGTGAAGAATTGTCCACCGCCTTGTCCTTCTGCAAGGGCGAATTCACCAAGGAAATACTCATATATTTCACCGAAAATATCAATAGTGGTATTATCTGGTATGTCTTTAAAGGCTTTTAATAACCTTTTCACAACTGCTTTCCCATCTTTTCCATCTACTGCATAATATTCATCTTTCGGTAGTGTATCTGCAAGTGTTTTCGTGTAGTTTTCAACCATACACATAGCATCTTTTACTTTTTCAGGAATATTTTCACTTTCTGGTAAATTAAGCAGATAATCGTATCTTGCTTCATCTGGTAAATAAAATCCACATTTTTCAATTGCTATTTCACTAATGTCTCGTTCCATTCTGGAACCTTTATTTTGATTGTATTCTTCTAGAATTTCATGTTCATATTCACGATACTTACTATCTGCAAATCTTAAGAAGATAAGCCCTAATATAGGTGTTGCATACTCTGTTGATTTTAGCCCAGAATCAGCTCGTAGGGTATCGGCTGCACTCCATAACATTTCTTTTAGTTTTTTTAATTCTGTATCTATCAATTTTTCCTCCATAACTGGTTCGATACTGTTTGTTATCTTCTATTATAATTGATTACACTATAATTTACTATCTAATAAAATTTTTAATATGCGTCAAGTAATCGTTAGTAAATACTGCACCTATTAAATATATAACAGCACATAACACCTGTGGTATTACAAGTATGGTTAAACATAAACTCCATCTGCTCCCCATTCTTTTTACTCACTAATTCAAACAAATTATCACTTGTGGCAAAGAGATTCTTAGGGTTTCTACCAATAATCAAATACTGGTTCTTATCATCTAACGAAATATACTTTCTTGCATCATCCTCTAACAAAATATCAGCATTATCCATCACAATTGGTTTACTTTTCATTACTCTACCACTGCTTCAATTCTTCATAGTCTGCAATTACTTGGATTCCTTCTTCATCAGAAATCTGAACTTTATTGATATCAAATGGCATTACTGCATAGTTGCTATATACAGCTCCATCTTTTAATCCATATAATACTTCCAAAGCATTTTCACCACATTCTTTCAAGCAAAAAATCTTATCTGGAAAATATAGAACATTCAAAACTGTTTTACATCCTGTTGATAAACAATCCACATCTAATGTAACACCACTAAATTTTGATTCTATCTTATATTTACCATTCCATTTGGAATCATCAATTTGTTCTATAATGTTATTTGCCATGTGGTCTAATTTTAATGCTGTATTTTGATTAAAAAATATATCATTCAATTCTATGTATTCCCTATTTTTCAGTATGTCCTTCTTGTCTTTATATATTGTTATCATAACGATACCCCCACTCAGATCCTTGCAAATTCAACACTTAATGATGTACCAAAATAAACACTTCGCATTTTATCTGCTAGTGACTCACCTTGCCTTTGCGGTCTTCTATCCATAAATATGTCTTTACCGACATTAGTTCACCTACTTCCCTTTGTTAAATTATATCTCTACGGTAATATAATGTGAAGATAATAGTATAAAATAAAAAGACATAACCTTTCATTCGATTACACCTTTTTATCTATTTCTACTTATATCTGCTACTTGCAACCAATTATTAGGTAAACCCATATATTTATAAATTTGTAATTTGTCCAAATTTTTCACTTCATTACATAATTTATTTATCATATCATCTAGAGTTTTGATTAAATGCAAAAAATCTTCTCTATCTTGCAAAAATTGAAAAGCAATAATCACCGCCAATAAATCATTCTTCCCTTTACTATATTGTCCGTTTTTCTTGGGTATATTTAATTCACTATGTATGAATGTATCATTAATTGTCCTTCTTTTATATCTATAATTGAATAGACGCTCATTATGTGCTGAAACATTACGAATCCTCGCCAATAAATCTAACATCTTACCTAAACTACTTTCATTGATTCCATCAAACTCCTTACTAATTGTACCTTGAATACTAAAATCTAATAAACTATACATTCGAGAAACTGAACCCAACGTTAGTGCTTTCATCATGACCCACAATGGTATGTTATGATACTTTTTTTGATGATAACTCATATATCTATAACTTCCTGGACTATCAATATATCCTTGGAAAGTTACAATTAATTTATCTATACCATCATGGTTATCATTTATATTATTATAACAATCTTTGCTTAAATAATATGATTGACTCTCACCATATTGCGAACAAAACGCATATGATATTAATGATTTAATGTGATTTTCTACTTCCAATATATTCTTTAAAAATAAATGCCTTAAATCTTCATCGAATTTATACATAGTGTATATATCTTCTATTGTTGTTTTTATTTTATATTGATTGTCTTTAGATTTAAAAGGGTATTTATATCCAGAGATTAAGGCATAATAACTATATCGCTTTAATAACTGAACTGCAACTATTTCATCACTAATAATTAAACCTTTATCTTTTAGTTTTTGAATTTGTTCATCGTATGAAAAAAAAATTTTTTGGTTATCCATAATTATTTCCTCTATAGCAAAAAAACTTCCCTAAGGAAGTTTTTTTAGGTTGTAGTCCTCGCAAGTATCTACAACACGATCACTAGTAATAATCATACCTCAAAACAATATAATTGTCAAGATATGTATTACCATATTTTATTATATGCTCTACAAATTCATTTATTCACTATTTCACAAATAACAGCCAAAATTCTTAATCAAAATATGCTTAACGTGCAAACTTTTATTTCTTGTAATTTAACTGCCAGACAGGTTATTTGTTTTACTCAATAGTTATTTATAGTTACTCTTCACAACCATATTCCGTGAAGTGATTTTGCAATGTTTTTTGCAAAATTACGAGAGTTGCAGGTGCGAATTTGCAGCTTTTTGCAAATACTGGATTATGCACTGACTCTCCCTTGTTTTTACCTGTATAATACTTTCCTATATACCCAACTAATGTAGAATCATCGCAATTTATACACCATTATCCACTACTAACCTTTACTATGAAACACTACCTTCCGGGTAGCAAAAAAAGGGCAGACTATCCCCTACAAATTTTTTTCGTTTTTTTTGAACTTGGATAAGAACTTATGCGACAACTACAGGAGTTTCCCAAC
>JAWXVF010000217.1:0-2964 GCA_044425555.1 Eubacteriales bacterium | reverse complement strand
ACTCCCCATAGCAATTTGTTGCTTTTCTCCCCCTGAAATCTGAAAAATATTCCGATCTATTAATTGCGAAAATTCTAATTCATCTGTTGTTTTCGTAATTCGATGGTTAATCTCTTCGTTGGATAACGCTAAGTTCTCGCACCCAAAAGCAAGTTCGCTTGTGGTGTCAATATTAAAGAATTGACTTTTGGGATTTTGGAACATACTTCCACATGTACTTGACAAATCAGAAAGTTCAATGGTGGATACATCTCTTCCATCCACAAGAACTTCTCCTTCTAATTCTCCTTCATAAAAATGCGGAATCAAACCGTTCATTAATCTTGTTACTGTAGTTTTCCCACAACCACTTCTTCCACAAAGAACAACCACCTCTCCTTTTTGAATCTGTAAAGATAAGTCATCAATACTTTTTTTACCTTGCTCATAGGAAAAACTCACATTTTTAATTTGTATCATAATAATCTCCGTTTGTGTAATATTTGCTTATAATTTATTTTCCTACAATGTAATTCCATAAATAATAAATGCAACCATACAAAGAATCACCATATAGTCAAGTGCCCTTAACTGTACCTTGGCAACGCAAGTCCTTTTCTTAGAACTATCAAGCCCTCTTGCAAGGGAGGCAGCCACTAATTCATCCATTACGTTAACACAACTAAATAAAAGGGGTACTACTATGTATTCAACAGTTTGTAGGGGATTTTTCAAGGTTGTTTTCCAATGAATCCCTATTCCACGAAATCCCATAGCATGACGAATTCCATCCCACTCTTCTTGCACTGTTGGAATAAATCGAAACATAACAGCAAATGGGATAATAAAAGTTTGTGGTAATTTCATTTTCTGGAAGGCTGCCATAAATTCACTAATGGTAGTTGTTTTATACACGATTTGAAATGATATTAGAATAGGAATATACAATTTCATCAAAACAATTACAATTAATAAAAACATAGTAGCTGCACTTTGTGGCAACAAAATTAGAAGTTGCTCGATAATCAAAGCAACAAATAATGTTATATATTTCCATTTCACCACTTTCCACTCTCCTACGAAAATGGCTACCACTGTCATATACGTTGTTACTAGTAATGTAAACATACTATTTGGTGTATTCATTACTAGAAAACAGATACTTAAAAATAAAAATAATTTACATCGTGGATCTAATTTTATTGATTCCATTTCATTCCTTCCTTACTAATTTGTTTTTGTAACAAAAGTGTTGCACTGATTTTTCATCATCAATGCAACACTCATATTAATAACCATACCTTTCTCTCAGTCTGGCTATTTTGGGCCAACGGCACAAATATCCGTGTGAAACATCTATTTTCACACTACTACTATTAAATGATTCCAGCTTTTTCAAAGTGTGTTTTTAATAACTTTCTAGCCAATAAGGTTCCTACAAATGCACCAAGTATCGCAAGTCCTCCTTGGGCAAAAATCAACCAATCTGTTGCAAGTGCTCCAATAGCATCTCCGTAACTTTCTCCATAATATTCAACGCAAGACTCAATAAAAGCATCTTTCGCAATATGTAACGTCATAAATGGTCCAATCATAGTAAGATTAAATACCATATAAGAGATGGCAATTAGATTCTTAGATTCATATTTCCCTGATTTAGCAATGAAGTCTGCAATAAGTCCAAGAGGAACCGCAAACATAATAGAATAAGGATGCCCACCTGACGTGGTCACTAGTCCAAATAATACTCCTAGTATGGTGATTGCACCGAATTTCTTCACTTTCATTACATACATCATGTATACAACTGCATTGAGTAATCCCACTATAAATGGTGATGCCAACAAGTAGAGAATTGGCACAAATCCTAGTAACATGACTGCTACGAACATGACGACAATGTACACCGCAGCAAACGCACCTGCGTAGATTAAATCTTTTGTTTTTAACTTATTTTTCAAAACAAGTCCTCCTTTTTGATGGTTAGTTTAAGCTAACTGTAGTTTACCATAGAAGAAATTTCATGTCAATTAATTCAAGGTAACCTCATTATATCAAAAAAATAGGAGCAAGAGATACTCTCAATAGCCTATCCTTACTCCTATTAGTCAATTTTTTATTCCTATATTCAGTTGCGGGATTGATATTTATAGTTCTTTGTCTACTTTTGCTATACACGTCACTACCGGATATTTTGTCTGCCAAAATGAAACCTGATCAATCACCGTTTCTACATAATAGAGAGATTTTAAATTAGAAGTATTGATGATTTGAGTGGAATCTCCAAATGCAATCATTTTACCTTGTTTTAACATGATAGTTTTATCTGAAATTCTAAGTGCATGCTCTGGATAATGGGTATTAAAAATACAAGCGATTCCTTTTGATGCTAATTGTTCCATTACTTCTAAAATAGTCAATTGATTATACCAATCTAGATTAGATTCTGGTTCATCTAATATTAATACTTGTGGGTCGCTTATCAAGGCTCTTGCAATGAGAACCATTTGTAATTCTCCACCACTAATTTGATTGATCGTTTTGTTTTTCAACTTTTTAATCTGCAAATACTCAATGATAGCATCCACCGCTTCTATATCATCTAAAGATGGTTGATTCATAATTCCTATATGAGCATTTCGTCCCATTAGAATCATATCTTCTACTAGAAAATTCGTAGTGTACTGTTTTGCCTGTGGTACAAACCCAACCTTTTTATATAACGCTCTTCCTAAGGAGTGTATAGGAATACCTTCTAATTCAATGGTTCCACCATCTATAGCATGTATACCAAGCAAGCACTTTAATAAAGTAGTTTTTCCCGCTCCATTCGCCCCTATAATGGATAGGATTTCTCCTTTATTTACAGAAAAATTAATATCTTGTAAAAATGGAACTTGCTTATTATACGAGAACTGCAGATTAGACACTTCATAAATCATATATTAGTACCTCCTGTTTTTCGAAGCAACACAATAAAGATTG
>JAWXVF010000216.1:0-2968 GCA_044425555.1 Eubacteriales bacterium | reverse complement strand
TAAGTGTAATATTGTTCCTTGGTAATACAATTTCTTACGCAGGAATTATGCGTTTGATAATGTCTATATTACAGACAAACCTTATAAAGAGATGGAAAATGTGTAGATTACTTTCGATATAATGATATCCCAAATAGAAGGAGTAATAGAATCTGGATTAGAGATTCCGAGAGATCATAATGTTTGTAGGAGGAAAAATAGGAGGTGACCAAGATGAAATCACATATAGTGAAAATAGTACTATGGTTAATCAGCACTCTATGTATGGGATGTGCAAGTGTTGAAGAAGTAGATCTAGCAGGAACTGTAATACAAGTAGAAGAAGTGCCTATAAGCGAGAATACCTATTTAATAGAAGAAGAGTTTGTTCTTGAAAAAGGAAGTGATAAATTAATAGAGTATACGGGAATAGACAGATGGGTAACAGTTCCAGAAGGTGTTACTGCAATTGGGGAGAATGCTTTTGTGGACTGTGAGTTTAGTACCATTCAGCTTCCATCAAGTGTTACAATCATTGAGACCAATGCTTTTGTGAATTGTGGTAATTTATCGAAAGTATCTATACCAAGTACGTTAACATATTTAGGAGATGATGCCTTTGTGCAATGTGAGTCATTGGATACACTTATTATTTGGGAAAGTATCTCGTATCTTGGGGCAAACGAACATATAAAGTACTATATGATGAAGGAGAATACGTATTGGATTGGATGGAGTTTTATATTAGAAAAAGACACTAATAAATTGGTGGAATATATTGGTGATAACATATGCATAATAGTTCCAGAAGGTGTTACTACTATTGGGGAGAATGCTTTTGTAGAAAGTGACATTAGTACTATTGAATTTCCAGAGAGTGTCACAACAATTGAAACCAACGCTTTTGTGAATTGTGGTAATTTATCGAAAGTATCTATACCAAGTACGTTAACATATTTAGGAGACGATGCCTTTGTGCAATGTGAGTCATTGGATACACTTATTATTTGGGAAAGTATCTCGTATCTTGGAGCAAACGAACATATAAAGTACTATATGATGAGTGAGAATACTGATTTATTAGATGAGAAATTCATAATAGAGAAAGATACTAATAAATTAATAGAATATATTGAAATGGAAAAAAATTTTTTGGTAACAGTCCCAGAAGGTGTTACTGCTATTGGGGAGAATGCTTTTGTGGACTGTGAGTTTAGTGCTATTGAATTTCCAGAGAGTGTCACAACAATTGAAACCAACGCTTTTGTGAATTGTGGTAATTTATCGAAAGTAACCATACCAAGTACGTTAACATATTTAGGCGATGATGCCTTTGTGCAATGTGGACGGTTAACGACCATTCGGCTTCCAGAGAGTATCACTTATATTGGTAAGAATAAGGAGATCGAGTACCATCAGAACTTAGAAAATGGATTTGTAGTGGATAGTAATTATAGATTGTATCAGCATATAGGGGAAGAGATTCAAGTGGTAGTTCCGCCGTGGATCACTAGTATCGAAACAGATGCCTTTTTTGGTTCTGAACATATTGAAAGCATTGTAATACCAGAGGGAATTACCTATATTGGAGATTATGCTTTTGCTAGATGTGAGAGCCTACATACCATCACACTGCCAGAAGGAATTACTTATATTGGAAAAGAAGCTTTTGCTGATTGTCCACAATTAGAAACGGTGGAGATACCAAAGAGTGTATCCCACTTAGATTGTGTTGGTTTATATACAGATGTGTATATTCCAAGTACAGTTCCGTACTATAGTCTGTTAACAAGGGAAGAACAGGAGATGTTAAAAGGCTATGCTTCTATTAGTGGAGAGGGATACCAGTACCAATGCTTTTTATTATATAAGCCAGCAGAGATATCGTTAGAAATGACTTGGGTTGAGATTACCTACAAGATTGTAATCATAGAGAAGGGACAAGTGGTGGAAGTACTGACTGTGCCAACTAGTAGTGTGGAAGAACCTATTCACTTTCAGAGGCTAATTATAGAAGAGTATGATGTGAATTTTGACGGAGAACAAGATTTATGCTTACTATTAGGTGGAAGTGGTGCTAATTGGAGAGCAGATTGTCGCTACTACTTATATCAAGATGGACAAGTAGTAGAAGCAGATCCATTGTTGAACAATATTTCTAATATTACGGTAGATGCTAATAAGGAAAGAATCTATGATATTGCTATTAGTGGGAGATTCATAGAGTATACCTTGTATCAATATAATGGAGCTGGAGTCTTAGAAGAAACAGATCAAGTCATTGTAGAATGGGATATAGAAAGAATAGTGTATAAGCGTTATCAAGAAGGAAGATTAGTGGATACTTTAGTTAGGGATGAGGAAGAAACATTTGAGGAAACAGTTGAAAAAATAGTTGAGGAAATAGAAAAGTGGCAGTAATAAACTTTTTTATCCAATATTTGTGCGCAAGTATGACAAAGTATTACAGGGAGATTCTAACATATGGCAAGAAATGAAGAACAAGAAAAAAAGAAAGTATCAAGGAAACACAACATGAGAAAACAAACAAAAAGGATGCTAATAGGAGTAATGATTATGGTAAGTCTAATCACTACAGGCTGCACAACAAGCGCAAGTAGAGAAGAGGAATTAAGAGAACACTTTCGAGAAATAAGTGACCGTTACCCTACAGAAAATCTAATGGATCTGTTAGTAGAAGGAGAGATTCATCAATTGAATTCAGATTTATCATTATATGTAGATGGAAAGAAAAGAAGTGAGGCGATGGTATTGCTGTTTAATGGAAGGGAGGGGAAAATTACAGGGCAGTATCAGATAACTATCTATGGAGAAGAGAAGTTTGAGTCAAGTACTCATTATGGTTATAACATAGCCTACACAGAAGAAGGAGTACAATTATTAGAAGAAGTAGCAGATGAGGAGTTGAAGGAGAGAATCTTATCGTTTCGACCAATGATACAATATCTAGATTTGAATCAAGAGTATT
>JAWXVF010000215.1:0-2975 GCA_044425555.1 Eubacteriales bacterium | reverse complement strand
TTAGGTGGAAAAATCCCCTCGTATAACTGCTAAAGCTACCAAATATGAGTTGTTTTTTCGAAAAAGCAGATTCGGGGGTGAATCTAGCTTTTTTGATTACTAGTTTTGACACTCTAACCAAGTATAGTATACCGAAAAATGTACCTCAAGGGAATTAGTTCTTAGAAAAAATAAATTTTTGGGAACTAGTTTCCTTTTTTATAGAATATAGGTTGCATTATACTAGATTCATGGTAGTTTACAAATGAAATTGAACGGAAGGAGAGAAAGGGTAGAAGATGGAACGGCTTCCATGCACACAAGAATTAACCGATTGTTGGAAGAAAAGTTTGAGATGTAAAGTGATACCTCTTAGTGGGAATGAAGTGTATTTATCAAAGGTTCCATACATGGAATATCTGGATCTAGCTATTGTGTATGTTAGGGTACTAGAGAAGACAGGGGAAGAGAATTTCACAACAAGGCTGATTACCACTGGGGATAGGAAGGCGTGGGGGATTTCCTTGGAGGAATTAGACGCAGTAGCAAGGGAAAATACCATACGGGATGAGAAAGGGAGGCTAAGAACTATGAAAGAAGCCATGAGTGAACTTGTTGGAGAAGAGCATGTTCCTTATGAAGAAACATTTTTATATGTAATCCAAACCAAGAGAAAACAGTTTTCAGCCAGCAGTCTTCTTGATTTAGAATTATTAAAAGAGATTGGAGAATATTTTGGAAAGGATTATTATGTATTACCAAGTTCTGTACAGGAACTAATCGTATTGCCAGTATCAGATGATGTGGATGTAGAAGAATTGAGGAACTTGGTTATTAGAGTGAATCAAGTACAAGTGTCCATGAAAGATCAATTAGGCAATACTGTTTATCGGTATGATGTTATAGCAGAAAAGTTAGAATTATATCATTAGCTCTCATTATGTATGCTTGTGGCAAAGGAAGATAGAAAAAGATTGACTAAAATAATAACTTAAGAAAAGAGGTAGACTATGAAAAGTAAAGAACCGTTAATTTTAACATCTCCAGAACCAATTGATGATGGGGGAAGGAAGTATGATTGTGTTTATTGGGTTTTAGGTGCAACATTAGGTTTGATATTTGGTGTAAAAGCGGGATTTACTGCA
The DNA here is from genome assembly GCA_044425555.1 of Eubacteriales bacterium. GTDB lineage: Bacteria > Bacillota > Clostridia > Lachnospirales > Lachnospiraceae > JAWXVE01. The sequence goes on along the minus strand of JAWXVF010000215.1, from coordinate 1,851 downwards.
TTTGTTATAGGGATGCTTTCAGGTGTGTTTATAGGGTGGGTATTGAAATCACAGATATTAAAATCAATTGTATATCGGATTCCCTTAATAGAATATGCGGTAGAACGTAAAGTTCCTTATGATGAATTAATGATACAATTAGTACCTATTTTAACTTCAGTGGGAATGACTGTAGAAAAATCAAAAAATGTAAATGGATATCCTGTAATCTCTTATCAAGGGAATATTTATGATATTATTTATGATGATGATAAAAATGTCTTTCGTATCTATAATAGTCAAAATTTAGTGCGAATTTTATTAAGGTTTGATTATATTGGGCGTTATCGGAAAGTGAGTATAGCGATAGGAATGATTGCCTATTATACACAGCAGATTTGTAAAGAATCTATTGCAGTAGCAAGACAAGACGTAGATATTCCAAGTGGTACTATGAAATTCTGCCCTAGTTGTGGGAACGAGTTAAGTGAAGGTGTAAAATTTTGCTCTAATTGTGGGAACACAATAGGAACGCAAAAACAAGAAGAAAAATCGCCTGAGTGGAAGGTACCAACGCAGATTCAGCAAGTAGGACACCAATTACGAGAGAGGGAAAAGAAACGTAAGATTATGTTAGGAATTGTAATAGGACTTAGTGTTTTGTTTCTGGGATTTAGCCTATTGCTTGCAGAGGAAAGTAATGAATATATAGAGTTTGTAAAGAATGGAAGTCCAGTGCTTTATCCCGATAGAACTTATGGGGAAGCTTTTGAGAACTTTTTTGAAAATTCAACATGGACATATTTTGAATCTGTGGATGGAGAGGATGTTGATGTTGTGGAGTTTGTAGGTACGTGTTATTACTTAGATAATCAAGTGACTGCAACCATACAATTTATTGTTGAGATAGAGAAAGACATCTTTTTAGTAGAATATTTTGGTATGAACGATATTCCACAAAATGATTTTGTTTATGCTGATTTGCTTGCAACGGTATTCCAATCAGAGAATCACATAAGCAGTCTAGAAGAAAATAATGATTTAGTCAGTTTAGAAGAACAAGTTGATAATATGGTAGAAAATGAAGATACAACATTTCAATTATCTGGTCAATGGTATAACGTAGGCAGTGGACGTGCCCAAATGTCCATTGAAGATTTAGGAAATAACCAATTACAAATGGAAATCAATTGGTCAGGTGGAGCCTCCTATATGAGTGTTTGGACTATGGATGGACAATATGTGTATGATGAGCTTAATGAATATTGGAAAATTGAGTATTCTAATTGTAAAGTGGTAGAACAAGAATATGGTGATGATGGTGAAGTTGCTACGGAAGAAGTAGTGCAAGAAGGTGGAACAGGATATTTTTACTTAGATCGTAATAATCAGTTTGTTTGGGAGGAAGATGCCAGGTATGGTAATATTAATGAAGTGTTTGCTAAAGAGGGATCAAAGGCGATTCTCTACACCATGGAATTTACAGCGTGGAGTGATGAGTACGAAGCAATCATTATAGTTGATTATTATGAGTCAATGGATGGTGGAAAAATGATAGTGAAGGAGCAAACATCTGATAACCCAGGAGAATGGATAACAGGAGAATTTTCATTTGAGGAAGTAAGTTCTGGAGAGCAAAATCGTTACCATATCTATGATGAGGCAGGAAACTACATACAGACGGATTTTGCAACTTCCATTAGTGAACATTCTGGTGCAGATATTTTAATATTATATGATATGGAAACAGGTGCAGAAGAAACATACCTTGAGAAAACATATGCTTATAGTAATGTTGGGTAGAGGTATTCTAACTTTAATATGATGTTGCTTCGTTAATAATAATTAAATACAATTAAAAAAATAATAGAG
>JAWXVF010000214.1:0-3000 GCA_044425555.1 Eubacteriales bacterium | reverse complement strand
TGCTTTAGCATTTCAGACTGATGATTTTCCGTTATAACTGCATCCATGTAAGGGATATTCGCAGATATTAAAACATCATAAACATCATTAACATTTACTGCCTTCCTGTTCCTAAATACCCTATCATATTTTGTTATAGCCATCATTTTTATTGCTGGAAAATTATTATAATCTACATTCTGTCTAGAAAGCCCCGGACATTCAACATCAAAAAACGCTTCAAAAAAATATTATTCAAATATAGGATAAAGCACCATTTTATATATTTTATTTAATCGTACCCTCTCATCCATCCAACTTTTGCAAGTTTCCTCATTTTCTCTTTCTTCATCAACAATTAATGCGCCAAGCTTCTCAACCATTTTATTTTCCCAAATACTGAAGTCATACGTATTATCTTTTCCTAATGGTGTAAATGCATTCATCGCATCATTCATATCAACAGCTTTTTTATCTACATTCGAAAGCGCTATTGCTATCTCTTGCTGAGTGATTTGCCTATATGGGTATAGCATCATGCACGGAAATACTGAAAATAATTCAATGAAACTCTCGTACAGCTCCGCTCTCCCATTCAACGAACTTTTTCTTAATTCAATAATGCTTTGAAAGGAAAAACACGGCACATATTTATTTGCAATAAATTTCATATTGAAATTTTCAAACTCACCATTTTTATTTTTCACAATATTACTTAGAACATTTGTATCTAGTAATACTAATTTATATTCTGAACCATTGGGAAACTTAAATGGCATTCAACACCCCACTTTATAATGTTATATTATGCTCTCACATTATACATTAAAAAACACAAATTGTCAATACCCGCCTATATAATGAGCCGTACAAATTGATTGTACTGTGAGTTATTGTGTATGTGTGCGTATTTTGTTGAAAGGTTTTATCAAGTGCACACGATGGCTCTTATACAGGTTTGTACACCCGTTTGTGGTTTTTTCACTGTTAAGCCTGGTATAGCATCCAATTCTAACCTCTGTGGCATTAAAAACCTACTGCATCGTGCTTCACTACCTAGTAGGTTTTTCGGCATTTCAACAAATATCATAATTCCTATTCTTGCTTCAGGATAGCTCCATCAAAATCTTTTCTCAAACCATCTATACTCGCTCTTTTCTCTTTCTCTCCACAACCTGCCATATCATCAATATATTTCAATCCAATTCCATGGCTGGCAAACGTGGGCTTAAATGACTTATTCCAATTTTGTGCCAAGGAAATTGCATTGAATATCTCGTAAAGTTCTTCGTATACTTGAAGTAGGTCTTTATAACAAAGATCTTTTATTTCGTCATAACTCTCCCTTGTCGGCAAATGACTACACACCTTATTACGAGCAATTTTTAATAGTTTAACAGTATCACTTTCATTCTCAATATACGTTCTGACCAAGTCTAACAGCGGTAAAATATTAAAAACTGGTCTGACAATATCAAATACTTTGCCCTTACTATCAACTTGATAAAATGCTTTAATTTTAAAGTCATCAAAGAGCTGCCTTTTGTTCCCTCTTAAAAATTTTTCCATTTTACATAGGCACAGATTACTACTTCCAACTAGTAATTCTTTGAGAGTTATGACTATAAAATGCAATATAGACTTATGTATGTATCCCATAAAATTGCCCATTTTGTCTATATTCTTTGCCTGACCCGAATAGATATTTTCCAATATCTCCATATAGGCGCTCAACTCAAAAAAAATATTTTTCAACTCACCCATTCTATTAACATAGTCAGTATATATTTTACCATCATCTCCTCCAACGATTTCAACCCTTAATAGCCTGCATCCCAGATTAACATTATGATTAACAAGTGATGCAAACTCATCGCTTGCAAAAAGTGCTTTATGTATTTTTTCATCATGGTCACCAAGCAAAATATTTAGTTTATTAATAATATTATTACCCATTAAATAACTCCCACTATTTTCATTACATTAAATAGGAAATTTCCAATCAATGCTTTTCTACATTAAAAATTTTTAGCTTGTTTTTATACACTTGTATGATATAGAATACTCAGCTCTATTTAAAATACTTTGCGACAATCAATATACTTTATTATGCCACTAATTTTACGCTTGCTAAACACTCTCTCATACCTCTCCTTGTCCTGCGTGCTATAACAAGCAATTGTTACACCGCTTAGCTTATTTGTCTCAAGAAGAGCATCTAGCCTAAGCATAATGTGTCCATCCACATATTTAATAAGATCAATATCATTAAGGCTATATTTTTCCATCACTTGATTAGGAACTATCATAGAATCAGCAAATCGCATACCAAAGATTAGGAGATTTCCAACGGCTAAATTTTCATCGTATAAAAAAGAATAATCGTAGCCAGCATAACCGGTTTTTTTCAATTGCATTAAACCATTTGCTTTCTCTAAACCATTTGTACCCACCGCTATTTTAGTATAATGATTCTCATCATCAAACTGATTTTTAGTATAATATTCCACATGCATTTCTTCTACATCAGAATATCTTTCAACAAACATACCATGGATATGCTTTATTGAAAAATATTCATCAAAGTATTTATCAAAATTTGTTGTAAATATATTTTCAAAATTGTAAGCACCTATTTTATTGGCATAGCCGTTAATTATTTTCTGGATATTTCCACTTCGCAATTCATGCTCAAAAGTATTATACCAATAATTATACACGCTATAATAATACAATGTAATATCCTTTATAAAGCTAATATTTTCCGTAAAAATTTTTGATCCTATGAAAACTTCATATCCATTTATATTGATTTCACCTAAATGAATAGTCAAAAATTGCTCTACACTATAAATTTCCAGTTGTGTCATATAGAACCTTGAATTTCTATTTGAATCAAGGATGTTGTAAAGTTCTATCTTTAATGGGCTTCGATTAGGTAACATTAAAAACCGTTCAAAAAAAAAATTCATACCTCTCTACTGGCCCCACAACACTCACATCGTTTAAAATTTTAATAGA
>JAWXVF010000027.1:0-23024 GCA_044425555.1 Eubacteriales bacterium | reverse complement strand
CAGAAAGGATTGGATCTAGAGCAGATTAGTGATCATTTAGAATTAGAAGAATCCTATGTGGAGAAGGTAATAGAATTCCTAGAGGAACACGTAGGTGCTAGTGATCTAGAGATTGTAGAGTTCATGCAAGAAGCTAATAATCATCATAAATAGTTGAATTACATAATACATACAGACCATACACAACACAATCTGATAAATCTGATGCTAATCCTTCTATAAAGTTAATCTTATTTTTGGTACTAATTTTTTGATATCGTACATATTTTTTTGATAAATATACACCACATTGTAATCTGCGTGTTTCTTCTTTAACAGGAAATCTTTTTACCAATAAATAGTTTTTATTGGTCTGTATCAATCCTCTGTTTGGGCTTAATTTACATTCATTACAATAATCGTAGTGTATACCACTTACTAACCTGTCTATTAGTCCTATTTACTTTTTAACATCCTGCTATAATATTTAGATTTATGTCTATACCATGCAAAGAATATTTTGATTAGACTAAAGTTATATGTATTATATGCTATTTGTGTGTCATAGAAAAAGGTTGCAAATGCACCCTTATTTCTTTTTATTTGTCTTAAAAAGAAATCATTCCATGCATAAAATACTACTATCCTATTATAAACCATATTATGATAATTAATCTGTGGTTGTATTAGTTTTTGATAGATTGTAGTAGCTTGTTCATTGGATAATTTAGAATGAATAATAGAGGTGGCTGCAACTTCACCTGATAGAATCGAATTATAAATTCCATCTCCTGGTATACAAGTACTAAATCCTCCTGCATCACCAACAAGAATAATATTCCCCTTATTATTAACAAGTTCCGTACAATGCCAACCATATGGTACAAGAGCTTCTTTAATCTCATTCTCCTCAGCTTTATACTGATACCTTGTTTCTAATACTTCCCTAAAGCATTTTTTTAAATCTATCATATTATGTTTTGCTCTGCTGCAGATACATCCTATGGTAATACTATTATCTTTTGGAAATTCACATAAAAACCCGTCATGAAACAAACCAAAATCCATAAGCACTCTATCATTATCAAACTGTAACTTGTTTTTCGATATATTGATTCCACATCCTCTAGCATACTGTATTCCACTCTTTCTTACATATGTTTGTGTAATCCCATTTGCACCATCTGCACCGACTAAATAATTATACGATATTTTTTGATTATTATTTAAAAGTATTTCCTTATTCTCTATATCTATTTCTATCACTTTTTCTGGTATGAATTCTCCCCCAATTTTTAAATAACGTTCCAATAATGCTTCATCTAATGCTGGTCTATGCACTAAGTACATAGGCTCCATACATTCTAAATCTGCAACGTATTCGTTTTTTTTCATTATAGTGACTTTTTTACATGAATTAGCAAACAAATCATTCAGTTCATTATAAAATCCTTGTAATTTAAGATCAGTCAAGGTTTTAGCCATAATTAAACCTCCACATAATTTGAATCTAGGAGATTCGCATTCATCTATTATAAGGCAATTAACCCCATTTCTAAGTAACGTGAGTCCTGCTATACTACCAGCTGGTCCTGCTCCTACAATTACTATATCATATTCTTTCATTGAAACCTCCATACAAACTTAATGGTGTCATACCCACCTCATTCCATTTTTTTAAGTAATTTTGTTTATTTCATTACCATTCCCTTACAATCACAGCGGATTTTCCACTCACATTCCTTCTATCTTCCACCATCTCTTTAGAATCCTGTAGAAAACGTTCTCCATTACATAATACCTCCCATTTTCCAATGGGTAATGTAACTTCCACTTCTTGTTCGTTCGGATTATAAACAATAAAGCATCGCTTATTATTCTCATCTATTACTAGAAAACTAACTACATAAGGTACTTGTTGTTCCACAAATTGAATTTCTTCTCTTGGATTTCCATTTCGATTCATAAAAATCGGTATAGACTTACGAAAAGCTATTAAATCTTGATAAAATGTCACTAAGTCTTCATTTTCATAAGCTCTCTTCCAATCTAAGCAGTTTACCTTAGGTGACGAATTGTAACTATCTCCAATTCCATTTTTTGTTCGTGCAAATTCCTCTCCTGCTTGGAAAAAAGTATATCCACAACTAGTCATTACCATACTGGCACATAATTTGTTCACTTGTAATAAATCGCTTTGAATAGTTGTAAAATCTCGTTCCTCTTTCATAGATAAAACTAACTTGTCATAAAGCGTAAAATTATCATGTGCAGACACATAAGAAACGATTTGACTTGGATTATCCCATGCACATACAACGTTTGGAATCTGTTTTGCCAATTCTGGAGTCCCATTTACGTATCCACTTTCTTTTTCAAAGAATACACTACCCTTAATGGCATCTCTTGTATCATCACTAAAAATTGCAATATTAGACTCTAGTAGATGCAAATGTGCCTTATCTGCAGGAACAACACCCTCTTTCATAGCTGGAGGACTTGCTGCCCACGGCTCTCCATAGACTAGGACTTGTTTTCCATTTGGCAGAGCATCCAACGCACTACGAATCTCATTCATGGTATCTACATCATGCAATCCCATTAAATCAAAACGAAAACCGTCAAAATGATACTCTTTTGCAAGATACACAACTGAATCAATCATATACTTACGAAACATACTACGTTCACTTGCTGTCTCATTGCTACAAGCAGAGCCATCTGCAAATGTGCCATTTTTGTCCATACGATAATAGTAATAAGGAACCGTTCGTTGGAAGTAAGAATCCGTACTATAAGTATGATTGTATACCACGTCCATAATTACACCAATTTCTGCCTTATGAAGTGCTTGTATCATTTCTTTTACTTCTTGAATACGCACTCTTCCATCTCTTGGATTCGTAGCATAAGAACCTTCTGGTACGTTATAATTCACAGGATCATATCCCCAATTAAACTGCTCATCGCTTCCTAATTCATCTACACTACCATAATCATACATTGGCAGTAAATGAACATGCGTAATTCCTAACTTTTTCAAATATTCTACACACGTAGGCTTCTTACAATCTAAATCAAGACAAGTTCCTTCCTTCGTAAAGGCTAAGTATTTTCCACGACAAGTATCTTCTACACCACTCGCTTGATCATAAGAGAAATCTTTTACATGTACTTCATAAATGATAGGTTGCTTGGTGCTATCGTAGCAATAAGAATCCTCCTCAAATCCTTTTGGATTCGTACTAGCTAAATCTACTACCATGCTTCGCTTCCCATTGGCACCACAAGCCTTAGCATAGATATCACCCGTTATTAAATTCTCATTTCTTGCTGTAATTTCATACGTATAATAGGTTCCATCTAAGCATTTTGATGATTGAAGTTCCCACACTCCTTCGCTTCCTTGTTTCATTGCTTTGCTTTCATAAGGAACACTATCTTCCTCTCCACTTTTGTAAAGATGTAAGAGAACTTCACTTGCTGTAGGTGACCATACCTTAAATATCGTTCCTGTTTTCGTAACAGTCGCACCTAAGTCCATTCCTTTATACGTATACTCTTCTTCAAATTCCTTGGAGTAAAACATTTTATTTAATTCAACTAATTCTTCATTTTGATTCATATTGTAATCCTTTCTGAGCTAGGAAAACGTTTTCCTGGTTAAAAATTCGCACAGTCGCTTCCCTCGAGCAACTGTACGAATTCACTTATCCTTTTACTGCTCCACCAGCACTTTCTACATAATACTTCTGGGTAATCACAAATAGTATAGAAATTGGTATAGAGATTATTACACAACCAGCATAGAATTGTGTGTAATACGTTTGAATATACTCTTTTTCTAACATTTGCCACAATCCAATCGCAACGGTATAATATTCAATTTCCATTCCTAGGATTACTTTTGCAAAAATATAATCTACCCAAGGTCCCATAAATGCTGTTAACGCCGTATAAACAACCATTGGTTTAGACAACGGCAATGTAATTCTTGTAAACACATCCCATTTCGTAGCACCATCCACAAAGGCAGCTTCATCAATTGCTTTTGGTATGGTATCAAAGAATCCTTTCACTATATAAAACCCAAGTCCTGCTCCACCCGAATACACTAAGATGAGTGCGATATGTTTCAAAGTTCCTGTTTCTAATAAGCCTATTCCTTTTAAAATATAATAAACAGCTATCATAGACATAAACCCTGGAAACATCCCTAAAATCAAAGCAATATTCATTAATTTCTTACGCATCTTAAAACGTAGTCTAGACATAACGTATGACACACAGAGAACAAAAAATGTAGCTAATATACAAGAACAAATTGCAATGAAGAAGGTATTCATAAACCATTTAGGAAAATCAATAATCCCTTTATCTGTAAATAGCTTAATGTAATTATTAATGGTAAAACCCTTAGGAATAATATAGCTTACATAAGAACCTGGTTCTGCACGAAGAGAAGTCATAAGAACAAAAGCAATTGGTAGTAACCAAATGGCGCTTAACACTGACAAGCATACGTGTACAATTATATTGGTGATTTTCTTTTTTGACATCATTATTGTAATCCCTCCTCATCTTTGTAAGCAGCTGTATGACGATACGTTATCAAACTAAATACAGCAGAAATAATAAAGATCATAATACCAATTACAGAACCCATTTTATAATCTTTTTCGGTAATGGTTAATTTATATAGCCATGTAACGAGCAAATCCGTCTCGCCTGCATAGTAATAATCTAAGCGATTAGGTGCTCCACCTGTTAATAAGTAGATTACATTAAAGTTATTAATGTTACCAATAAAGGTAGTAATTAAATATGGGGCTGTAATAAATAACATATAGGGAAGTGTAATCTTAAAGAATTTCGCTACTTCTCCTGCTCCTTCCACGTCTGCTGCTTCGTATAACTCACCCGGAATATTTTGTAGAATACCAGTATGATTTAACATGGTAAATGGTACTCCAATCCAAATGTTAATCAGTACAATCATTACTTTCGCAATTGTTCCATCTGTCCAAAATGGGTAAGACTCCGTAATTCCAATAACTCCTAAATCTCTTAATAAGACATTCACTGCACCATTATCACTAAATAAAGTTCTCATAGTTAATAAGGATACAAAGGATGGAATTGCAATGGATAACATAAAGTTAAATCTCCAAAAAGCTTTCCATTTCGTATTCTTACGATTAATTACAAGTGCCAAAATCATTCCTAGGAAATAATTTGTAACCGTTGCTAATACGGCCCATACAAAAGTCCATATTAATACAGGCATAAACGTACTACCAATTTGTCCTGACATATCCAAAATATTAATAAAGTTCTCTATACCAATCCATTGAAACAAATTTCCTGGTGGTAAATGTTCTTTGTCATAATTAGTAAAGGCTATAAAAATCATAAAGACTAATGGAACGATAGTAAATAAAATAACACCTGACATGGGAACTGCAAGTAACGCCACGTGTAACTTGTCATTCTTTAATGACTTCATATCTTGAAAAAAAGTGGCTGGGGATTTACCTTTTGCTACTAAGTACTGAGAAAAATAAGCACTTTTCACTGATTCTGCCATCATAATTAAAAACCCTACCGTAACAAATAACGTAACTACACCATATAATAAGCATAACATGGAGTTATCTCCTGTCACATACTCATATATCTGTAATTTCTCATTAAATACTTCTTCTTGTTCTCTTGTTCCTAGTGTAATAAAATCACCTATTGCACCAATTCCAAACGTTACCATGTAGTAAATATAGGCCACTTCTATTGTTAGAAAAGCGAGTCCTTTTCCAATCTGTTTGTTACAAAAATTACCTAGTCCAAATAGAATGGCTGATAGTTTTGTTACTATATTTCCATTCTTAAATGATGATAACGTACCAAAGTCATTCTCTTGTAATACCTTATTCGCCATTGTAACACCTCTCTCCTTATTCTTAATGAAAAAGGATGCAAGAAACCACGAAGCATTATTTATTTCGTAATTCCTTACACCCACATTTTATAGTATTTCCAAAAATGCTCTTACTTATTCTGCTGCCATAGTAGCTGCGAATACATCCATTTTTTCTTGTACATTATCTTTATTTAAAGTACCACTTTTAATCTCATCTACTACTGCCGCAATATTTGTCCAGTATTTTGAACCAAATTCCGCAATCAATGGTTGTGTTACTGATGCAATATTTGCTTCTTGTACAATAATATCTGCTACTGAATCTGCTTTTACTTCCTCAATTTCTCCTGCTACTTGGTTCGTAGGAACTTGACCTGATTCAATAAATCTTTGAATTTGCATTTCTTCACCACCTAAGTATGCAGCAAATTGAACTGCTACTGGTAAACTGCTTGCATGTGTGTTTACACCAATCGCCTTAGAACCATAGAATCCTTTTAATTGATTAGTTGTTCCATTTAATTCATAAGTTGGTAATATTGCTAATCCTAAATCATCACCTAATACTTCTTTGTAAGTTTGGTAATTCCAAGAACCATCAAACCATGCACCTAATTTGTTATCTCCAATTAACTCTGTTGGATTGATTCCATTGTCAAATGCAACTTTTGGATTCGTACTCATATCAATTAAGTAGTTCGTAACAGCAATCCCTGTTTCTTGATTCCAGTCACATCCTGCTGCTAAATCCATTTGGCTTTCTCCATAGATTGTACAACCTGCTCCATAGTACCAAGAAGCTAATTTCCAACCACCTGCTGAATCTAAAAAGAAATTTGTCACTCCATCTCCTAAATCTTTATCAAGAATGCCTTCTACCGTCTTTACATCTTCTTCTGTTAATAACGATTTGTCATAGTACATAAAGTAAGTGTTGTGTGTAAATGGAATTCCGTAAATATCTCCATCGTTTGGATTAATTACAGTTCCTACCACTGCTTCTGACATAGTTGTATTAATCATTTCTAAGGTAGTTCCACCAAATTTTGCTAATGCACCTGCATTTACTAATTCTACCATTTGATCATTCGCATAGAAAAATACATCTGCAGCACTTGCTACATCTTTTAAGATTTCATCCTTAATTACATCTTCCCCAATAATCTCAAAGGTAAACGTAATATCATATTCTGGATGTAATTCTTGGAATGATTCCGCCATAGATTCAATCGTTCCATTCGTACGTTGATTCTCAGGTGTCCATACCTTTAAGCTAACAGCTTCTACTTCACCTGTTGCAGCACCTTCTGTTTCTGTGTCTGTTGTAGTAGTACCACCATCTGCGGAACCAGAATCACTACTTCCACATCCTGTTAATGCACTAGCTACCATTACAGTTGCCATAAGCATTGCTACTAATTTCTTTTTCATAGATTAATCTCCTTTTTACTATCACATATTATAGTCAATATGTTTCTTTCTATTTTTCCTACACAATTGTCTGATTAGTATCGTTTCCTCATATAATTCTCACAATTGTTAGATACATTATCAATTTACCATTATCCCTATGAAAAGTCAATGATATTTCTTATGTAGTTCTCAAATTTTAATTTTTCTTTGCATTGTAATACATAAAAGGATACAAAAAATACGAATTTATTTTATCGCAATTTTTTATACCCTTAATTGATTTTTTAATTTTACCCTTTTAATATCATAAATTCATAAGGTTCTAGATTTATTTCTTTTGATAGTTTTACTTTCGTATTATGATAAATATCTTCAAATTCTTTGTTTTGTATTTCCAATGGTAACGTTATTGTACCAGCTTTCTCGTTGTTGTAAATCAAGACGATTACATCACCCTTTTTAAAAATAATGGTATTCGTTTCATCATCTGTTAACAAAAATTCTTGTTTAATATTTTTTAGAACAGGATTATTTTTTCTAATATTTATCATATTTTTAACATGATTTTTCATCTCAACATCTTGACGTGATTCATCAAATATCATTGGAACGCGATTGTTTCCTTCATCACCAGCGATTCCAACTTCATCACCATAATACACACAAGGTGATCCCGAATATGTTAGTAGCAACGTATAAAATAGCACCACCATATCACGATTATTATTACAAACTGTAAGCGACCTATCCACATCATGACTACATACAATATTAAATAAACTTTCTGTTAAATGTTTCGGATATTTAGTGGCAAGTTCTGTAATAGCAATTTTATATTGACTAGCATTTAATTTAGGGATTTTTTCCATTTCTGGTGCAATATATCCCCACACCACATTCATAAATCCATAATTCATTACCGAGTCAAATTGATCCCCTTGTAACCATGGGTATGAATCATCCCAGTTTTCACCCATGATATAAACATCTTCTTTTACAGTTTTCACAACCTTTCTAAACTCACGCCAAAATTCGTGTGAAACTTCGTTTGAAACGTCTAATCTCCAACCATCAATATCAAATTCCTCAACCCAAAACTTTGCTACATCTAATAAATATTGACGCATTTGGGGATTACTTGTATTTAATTTTGGCATATTTAATGTGTATGCAAAAGTTCTAACATTGTTATCTAATCGACTACCAACATCTTCATAAGTCCCATCTGGATTTATTGGTACATTCAAAATTGGTTTGTTTTCATCTAATACATAAAAACAGTCAAAATATTTTGATTCTTTTCCGTTTTTAATAACATCTTGCCAAAATGGGTGTAATGGTCCACAATGATTGAAAACTGCATCTAACATAATTTTAATTCCACGTTTATGAGCTTCTACAATAAATTCTTTAAACCCTTCATTTCCACCCAACTTATGTGATACATTAAAATAATCCGTTGTATCATATAAATGCCATGAATAGCCTTCAAATATCGGTGTCATATAAATCGCAGTGTAACCCATTTCTTGAATGAAATCTAGCTTTTTGATTAAACCTTTAAAGTTACCACAAGTATTGTCTTTCGCTTCCTTTCCATCGTCTGAAAATGCAGTAGGTGTTAATTGATACCAAATAGTATCTTTTACCCATTTTGGTGCTTTATAAATATCCTCTTCATTGACATAAGGAAAATTAAAGTAATTAAATACATTTTCACCTTTTTTAGTGTCTTTGTCGATATTTTCCACAGAATCACACCCATATAAATAGTTATCACCCTCAACCGTTTTCATTACAAAACCATATCTAATACGTAAGGTATCAATATCTTTAATTTGAGCAAACCAAACATCATGATACATTGTTGTACCTTCATACTCCATGTCTACCATTTTAATTGTGTGTGTATCGAATCGATACACACCGTCCTCTCTTTTTGACCAATTAAAAGGATCTACAGCTCTTACTTTTATCGACTGCACTTCACCTATTGGCGTTTTAATTCGTACATGTAAAGTAGCGTTGTCATATGCATATGAATATCTACTTTTCGTATTATGTACCACCGCTGAAAAATTCATTATTATTTACTCCTATACTAAAATTTTTAAAATGTTTGACCTATTTGGTTCAATATTTTCGTTGTGCATATCACCAACTCCAATACCTAAACAAATATTATTCACTTGCAACTAAAGCTTCAAAATCTGCTTGTGCTTTTGCTGCACCTTCTTCTGGTGTTAAGTCCCCATCATGAACTGCACCATAAATTGCATCTGATATAGTCCAATAGTAATTCATACGAGAAACTGATGGTTGTGCAATACAAGCTTCGAATTGTTCTGCAAAGATTAACAAGTTAGTATCCTCTTTCAAACCTTCAATTTCTTTATAATCTGCTCTTGATGTGATGTCACCATTTGTCATGTATAAAGTAGCTGCTGCTTCTTCTGATACTAAATAAGTAGCAAATAATTGAGCTGCTATTGGGTATTTAGTAAATGCTGAAACATAATTCACAGCTAAACCACCCATAGTAATTGCAGTATTACCACCAATTGTTGGATGAGGAATCACACCAAAGTTTACACCTGATTCCGTTAACGATTTCATAGCCCAAGGACCAGTTTGTAAATATACCGTTTTACCTTCAATAAAGTTTTGTTCCGTAAACGATACACCATCCATACGAATATCAGCTGCTTTTATTGGAAACATTTCCCCCATTAACGCTACATTTTCTAAACCTCTTATAAATTCTTCTGTATCATAACCTGGGTTGTCATTGTCTAAACCATCTGCACCGTGTAGCTCAAATCCACCAGCTGATACTAATGGGTATTGGCTATATCCACCGATTGTATTAGCATAGTAAAACAAGTTTTGTGAGGGGTCATTCCACTCTATACATGCTTCCGCAATCTCTTCAAATGTTGTAGCAGGTGTATCCACCAAATCTTTATTATACACTAATGCAATCGTTTCAATTGACATAGGGTATCCATACATATTACCATCACGTGTAGTTGCATCCACAGCAGCGGCGTGTAGTTCGTCTTGTAGTTGTGCTTGTAAAATAGGATCCACTGTTAAGAATATTCCCGAATTATAGCCGGTTACAATTTCAGAGTGACTACCCCATACAACATCCGCAGCATTCCCTGCTGGACCTTCCAAAGAAAGTTTTGAAATAGAGTCAAAACCTACTTCCTCAACTGTTACAGAAACACCATATTCTGCCTCAAATTGTTCTGCCATTACCTTGGCAAACTCAGGTCTATGAGTCCAATATACCAACGATGCTCCATCTTCTGGTACAAGTTCAATAGTTTCGACCACTTGTGCGTCCATCTCACTATCTGATGTACTTGGAATAGAGTCTGCAGTAGTAGTATCAGTTGTTGCTGGTGGCGGAGTACTCCCACATCCAGTCATTGTTACTAGTGTCATGCTTAATGCTAAAATTGTTGAAATTCTTTTTTTCATTCTTCTTTCTCCTTTTTTTTCATTACATTGTATTTAACAATTAGAATCAATCTTACTTTTCATTCTAATTACAAATCACTAACCTTTGTCTGCTCCAGCAGAAACACCTTTTACAAGGAATTTTTGGAACAATAAAAATAAAATAGTAATCGGTATTGCAATTAACACAGAACCAGCTGCAAATAGAGTACTTTTAATCTCGTTAGATTGTGCGATTAATCCGTACAAACCTACAGCTAACGTTTTTTGTTCATCACGTGATAACAACATACTTGGTAAGATATAATCCATCCACGGAGACAAAAACTGACTTACAGCAACATAGGTCATAATTGGTTTCGCTAGTGGTAACGTTATCTTAAAAAATGTTTGTAATTTCGTGCAACCATCTAAATACGCTGCTTCATCTAATGAAATAGAGATACCATCCAAATACCCTTTTACCAACCATGTATTGTAGGGAATTGCACCTGCTACGTAAATTAATATCATCGAAGTAGGACTTCCCACTAAACCAACTAAAGAAAAAAGCGTATATATTGCTGTCATTGATAAAAATGTAGGGAACATTGATAATAACAAAATAGTCATTAACGTAATTTTTTTGCCTTTAAATTGAAACCTTGACATTATCCATGCAGTAAGCATTACAACAAAAACAGAAAGAGTAGCACTAGTTACTGCAATATACAACGTGTTTTTAAACCATAAAAAATAATTAGTTTCAATAAACAATTGTCTATAATTCAACAAAGTAAACTCAGTTGGAATCAGCTTTGTAGAAGCTAGGTTTGTACCTGTACCAAAAGAGGATAAAACAATCAAACTCATTGGCAATAAAACAATCAGACATACTACTATAAGTTCTAAGTGAACTAATAGTTTGACAACTTTTTTATTCATAATACTATTCTCCTTGTTAAGTTATAGGTTTTTAAATGATACAGTACGTTTTAAGTTCCATACAGCAATCGTTCCAACAAAAGCGAATATTAGTATACTCATAACAGAAGCCATACCATACATTTGTTGACTTAAAGTTAGATCATAAATCCAAGATATCAATATGTCTGTATGACCTGCAAATTGATATTCCGAATTAACTGGACCACCATCTGTTAAGAAATAAATGATACCAAACCCATTAAAATTGAATGCAAAATTCATAATTAACAATGGTGCTGTAGCAGTAAATACATACGGAAATGTAATATGTAGGAATTGTTGAATCTTATTAGCACCATCAATATTAGCTGCTTCATACCAAGATTCATCAGCACCTGAAAATACACCTAACATCATTAACATAAACGATGGAAAAGAGAGAAAAACAGCTACTACAATTACAACGATTTTAGCTAAGGTCGGATCCGATAAAAACGGTATTGCTTCTGTAATAATACCCTTTTCTAATAAAAATACATTCAATTGACCAAACTGACCATTTAATGTAGTACGTAAATATAGCAACGTTATCATTGATGGAATCGCCCATGGTAATATTAAAATTGCTTGATATACTTTTCTACTAGGTCCTTCTATACTTGATAATAATAACGCTTGAAACATTCCAAAAAAGTAAGAAATTAATGATACACTTGTAGCCCAAATTAAAGTCCAACCTAGTATATTCAAAAAGGTTTGCGTCCAGATTGGAACATTTACTAATTTAATGAAGTTTTCTAATCCTACCCAACTTATTAAATTCCCTGGTGGTAATACATTTCTACTATAATCTGTAAATGCAACTAAAATTGTACAAATGATAGGTAAAACTGTTACTAGTAAAAATAATATACCTAACGGTGTTAACATCATTTGTGGAAATAAATCACCCGAAATATGGCGAACGAATTGTTTTAAAGTAACAATTTGATTGTCTTCTTCATATTTTTGTGCAGATTGGAATGCATCTATTATTACATAATAATAAAAAAATGCTAATATCACTAAAATTACAATTGCAATCACACCAATAACCATTAATCGAATTGAGTGGTCTTCCATTTTTACTTGACCTAAGGTAAGAAAACCCCAAATTGCTTTTGAAAAAAAACCACCATGTACACGTACATCAAATACAGGAACCATACCCATCATTGTATGTACAATATATCCAGTACTTAATTCAATTGTAATAAAAATCATTTGAACTAAGAAAAACAAAAAACCCTTGCCTTTTTGCTTACAAATAAATGCTTGTCCACTTCCCCATACTATAGCCGACATGATTGCTGAAATCATCGGTTTCTTCGTTTGAGTTATGGTTTTTTCATCTTTACCACTCATAAATCACGCTCCTTTTGTTTAATTCATGTAACGTTACATTGAACTTTGTATTGTAATCATTGTAGAATTATTTCCATACTTTGTCAATTGACACAATACACAATAATTCCTATGCCAATTTGTATAAATTGCCTAAATTCATACTTTCGTAAACAAGTATAACTTCAGAAATTTATAGCTAATTTTATTTTGATTTGTTATAATTATCATATCAAGGAGGGGATTTTTATGATAACTATGAAAGATGTAGCTCAACGTGCTGGTGTTTCGGTTAGTACAGTAAGCAACATTGTGAACGGTGTTAAAAGCGTAAACAGTGAAATCGTTAAAAAAGTTGAAATTGCGATGAATGAATTAGGGTATATTCCAAATGCCAAAGCTCAAGGTTTACGAAGTAAAAAAAGCAATACAATAGGCGTTGTTATTCCTGATATTAATGATAATATTTATTCTGATATTTTGCTTGGAATCGAAAATGCTGCAAGTTTTGCTGACTATACTATTCAATTATATATAACAGGTGACATACCCGAACTTGAAATTACCGCTTTAACAAAACTCCAAAACCAACAGGCCGAAGCTATTATTATTTCTAGTTGTATGCCTACCGATATTAAATATATTCAAACTTTAATAAATAAGCATATTAAAGTAGTATTTATCCGTCGCAAACCACTTGATTTTGTGGAAGGTTCTTTTGTTGGTATAGATGAATATTCAAGTATTTATAATTGTATAGAATATTTATCCAACAATAAGATTCATTCAGCTTCCTTAATTACACTTGACGCAAACTATTCAAACGAAAATGATTCTCAACGTGCTTTTCATGATGGTTGTACAAAATTCGGTTTAACTATTGTGAATATTGCAAATTTAAAGCTGGGGAAAGAGCAGTCTTTTAAGACTACATCTTGGTGGATGCAAAGCGATAAGATACCAGATGTTATTATTACCACTAATCCTAAGTCTAAAGATGGTATTAATGCTGCTATAAATTTTTTTACGAATTATAAAAGACCCACTATAATAGCAACTGACTCATCAAGCTGGACTATTGATATTAATGAAAATATCTATGATATATTAACTCAAAATTTTTATAAGCTAGGAATGGTTGCTTGTAACAAGGCGCTAGATTTGATTAACTCACCCAATAAGCTATCTAATGAAAGTATTATATTACCTTGTAAAACTTTACATAAGAAAGTTGATTTTCCTATTTTAAAACGTTCCCAAATTAAAGTTTTATTATTAGAAAACTCGACTTCATATGCCACTTCTATATTAGCGAGTAAATTTTCCCAAAATACAAACTTAGATATAGAAATTACTACTACTACTAAAATGCAAAATCATAATATTGATGACTTTGATATCCTCCAAATACATCAACCTTTCATAAAAACTTTAATACAACATGATAAAATTATATGCTTAAATAATACCATTTTACCCGAACAATTAAATCAAAATTTTTCAAATGATGTGCTTCAGATATATGCTAAAAATAACAAGGATTATTATGCAGTACCTTATATCGGTGATTGTCAGTTGTTGTATTACAGAAAAGATTTATTCGATAGTATGCATTTACAAAGATTATATTATGAAACTTATAAATACGATTTATCTCCTCCTACTAGTTTTAAGGAATATAATCAAATAGCTAAATTTTTTACCAAAGAATTTAATCCTGATTCACCTATAGAGTACGGAAACATTGCAAGCGGGGATACATCATCTTTAGTATTTAACTTTTTCCCAAGATTATGGGAACTTTTAGGATATAAAACTAATAATTTTAGTGGTGTTGTTAATGGTATGATTAAGGTTGTTTTGACTAACTTAAAAGAAACATTTAGGTATTCGAATAAAGCAACAATAAAGTTCAACCAAAAACAACAAATCGAGTCTCTGAATAATGGTAGCTCGGCTATGATGGTGTCTTGCCAAACCGTTTATTTAGATTATGTAAATTCTCAATTTACTAGCAGTAATGAAAAAATTTATTCTACCATTATTCCAAATAAATATAGTGTTAGAACTGGCTATTCTTTAGCTATTCATAAAAATTCTAATTTAAAAGAAGAATGTATCTCTTTTTTTAATTGGTTTTTAAGTGATAGTGTATCATTATCTAATAATTTATTAGGTGGAACAATACCAAGTTCGTATGTTATCCAGTCCAATGAACTCAGTTTATCTAACCCTTGGCTTAATATTACTTGTGAAAATATAAAACATTCAGTAGATATTTTAAACTATAACATAGGAAATTCATATTCTTTATACGAAGTAACGCTAGGTAAGATTCTTCAAGATTTTGTAAACAATATAATTACCATTGAACAAGCAACAATTGATATTTACAATCTTTTAAATACATACTAACAATTGGGGATTTATCTACTACCATCCCCAACACAACACAGAAATGAGAGGAATTCCATATGAACCAATCAACACCTTTTCAACCAATGAACTACCAACTTGGTAAGCATATTCTAACAGATCACACCATGGGAGAATCATACTGTTACTTACTCTCTAATGGATTAGGCGGTTACTCTTCCCTTACTGCCATCGGATCTTGTACAAGACATGACCACGGATTATTTCTAGCTTCCAAAGTCGCACCTACACATCGAGCACATTATGTTACGAATCTCGAAGAATATATTACTATAGGAGATAACACTTATTCTTTGGTAAATCAATCTTTTGCCACCAAAACCAATACACAATGCCATACCGAATACTTACAACACTTTCAATATGACTTATTCCCTACTTGGTCTTACCAAATAGAAGGTGTTGAGGTGGTCAAAGAGGTTTTCATGGTTTTCGAAGAAAATACAATCGTGGTACGTTATCAAGTCTATTCCCATAATGCCAAACCTACTACTTTAACCTTTACTCCACTCTATCGTTTAACCGATAAAGATGACTTTCCTACTTCACCTAAGGAGTTTAACTTTTCTGATTCCATGGTACATAACAAGTCCACTAATTACACTTGTTATTTTACTACCAATGCCAAGATTCACCATACTACTACTTCTCTATACAAAGATTTGTATTATGAATACGATTCAAGGGATGGTCGAGATTGCATGGGTACTTCTGTGAAAAATACTGAATTCACTTGTACTATATCAAAAGATTATGAAGAATTTTATATTGTTTTTTCAGACAATGAGAAGAGTCTTTCTTCTATTACAGATACGACTCCTATTAAAGAATTATTACAAGCTGAAATCACACGCAACGAAATGTTAGTACAAACTAGTCAACTTACCCACCCAGTTGCTCAAAGATTAGTACTTGCTTGCGATCAATTCTTATCCAAAAGAGCCTCTACAAACGGTAAGACGATTCTTGCTGGTTATCCATTCTTTGGTGATTGGGGTCGTGATACCATGATAGCTATGTTAGGTTGTTGTATTTCTACCAAGCGTTATGAAGATGCACAACGTATTCTTCGTACTTTCCAACAATATGAACGACGTGGTATGTTACCTAATATGTTTCCTGAGCAGGCAGAGGAAGAACCTCTCTATAATACGGTTGATGCCTCTTTACTCTTTATTGATGTGGTATACCAATTATATCAAGCTGATGGAGATTTAGACTTTGTACAAGAGATGTATCCTACTATGAAATCAATTGTATCTTGGTATGAAAAAGGAACAGATTTTCACATTCAAATGTGTGAAGACGGTCTTATTAGTGCGGGAGATGAATTAGAACAATTAACTTGGATGGATATTCGTTTTGGTGATATTTTACCTACCCCTAGACATGGAAAACCTGTAGAAATTAATGCTTATTGGTACAATGCATTACGTATTATGGATATTTTCTCAACACTATTTCAGGAAGACTCTGCCCATTATATCACCTTAGCCGAAGAACGTGTAAAGCCAAACTTTTTATCCTTATTCTGGGATGATGAACTTCACTGTTTAAAAGATGTAATCTCTAGTAAGGGAAGTAATTCACATGCCGATAGACAGATTCGTTTGAATCAAGTTTGGGCATTATCTATGCCTTTTACTATGATTGATGAGAACATGGGCAAGCAGATCCTAGAAGTTATCTTTGAAAAATTGTACACACCTTGGGGACTTAGAAGTTTAGATCCTAATGACCAAGAGTTCAAACCTTGGTATGGTGGTAGCCATTTTCATCGTGATATGTCCTATCACCAAGGAACTGTTTGGGGATTTCCATTAGGTGCTTATTATCTTGCTTATTTACGGTATGGTGCTTTGCATGAGAGTACTATTTCTACCCTTGAACGTCAACTTTCGTATACGCAAACAGCCTTAGAGGAAGGTTGTCTTGGACAAATCGCTGAAATTTATGATGGGAAAAACCCACACATAAGCCAAGGATGTTTTGCACAAGCTTGGAGTGTGGGTGAACTGTTAAGAGTATATGAAGCCTTAGAACGTAGACAATCTCAATAAGATACTCCTACTTTTGTGCGTTTTTCAATTCTTCAAAAATTGGAAAACAATCAAGAGTAGCAAAGTAATCAAGTGGTGCTTCTGCTCTACGTATTAATTCAATGGTACCATCTTGTTTCTTTAATAATTCTGCTGATTTTAACTTTCCATTGTAATTGTATCCCATTGCATAACCGTGTGCTCCTGTATCATGAATAATTAAGTAATCACCCTTATCAATCTTAGGTAGCATACGGTCAATTGCAAATTTATCATTATTTTCACACAAGGAACCTACCACATCGTATTTACAATCTTTTGTATCTTCTTCTTTACCTGCCACTGTAATATGGTGGTACGAGCCATACATAGCTGGTCTCATAAGATTCACGGCACAAGCATCACAGCCAATATATTCTTTGTGGGTATGTTTTTCATGAATTGCAGTAGTTACTAAGTGACCAAAAGGTGCTAACATATAACGTCCTAATTCTGTATAAATCGAAACATCACCCATTCCTGCTGGCACTAATACTTCTTCAAAGGCTTTTCTAACTCCTTCTCCAATTACAGTAATATCATTGCCTTCTTGATCTGGTAGATAGGGTACTCCAATTCCACCTGATAGATTGACAAATTGAATATGCACATCTAAGGTTTCTTTTAACTCCACAGCTAATTCAAATAATTGTCTTGCAAGCGTTGGATAATATTCATTGGAAATCGTATTACTCGCTAAGAAAGAGTGAATACCAAAGTGTTTTACTCCTTTTTCCTTTAAAAGCTGAAATCCTTCTATTAATTGCTCTTTCGTAAATCCATATTTTGCATCTCCTGGATTGTCCATAATGCTATTACTTATCTGGAATATACCACCTGGATTATAACGACAAGAAATCGTCTCTGGTAACGTTCCTATGGTTTCTTCTAAGAATTCTATGTGGGTTAGATCATCTAGATTGATAATGGCATTTACTTCTTTGGCATAACGAAATTCCTCTGCTGGTGTTTCATTAGAAGAAAACATAATATCCTCTCCTCTAACTCCCATAGCACTTGATAACATTAATTCTGTCTTAGAAGAACAATCACAACCACAACCATACTCTCTTAGAATTCGAATTAAAGCTGGGTTAGCGTTTGCTTTTACTGCAAAGTATTCTTTATATCCTTTATTCCATGAAAAAGCTTCATATAATGCCTTTACATTCTTACGAATTCCCTCTTCATCGTAAATATGAAATGGAGTTTGATAGGTTTTTGTAATTTCTTTAATCTCTTCTTTTGTGACAAATGGTTTCTTACTCATATTCTTTTCTCCTTTTTTCATTAAAAGAATTCTTAATTCACTTTCTTTTATTTTAAATTGTTTCCACTATTTCTTTACTTTATTTTCAATGTTTCTCTTGAAATTCCCACATAATAGGAATCATTCCCTGCTCTTGTAAATATTCATTTGTACGACTAAATGGCTTACTACCAAAGAATCCCCGATAAGCAGATAGGGGGCTAGGGTGTGCTGATTCTATAATAAGATGGTGAGGGGCGGTAATCATTGTTGCTTTTTTTCTTGCATTTCCACCCCACAATATAAATACAATAGGAGTGTTTTTCTCGTTTAACTTTTCTATTATGGCATTGGTAAAATGCTCCCACCCAATCTTTTTATGAGAATCTGCTTCTCCTTCACGTACCGTTAAAGAGGTATTTAATAATAAAACTCCTTGTTTCGCCCACTGTTCTAAATTCCCACCTTTTAAAACAACAATACCTAAATCTTCTTCTAACTCTTTATAGATATTCCCTAATGATTTTGGAATTAAAACCCCATCTTCCACTGAAAAAGCTAATCCGTTAGCTTGTCCCTTCCCGTGATAAGGATCTTGTCCAAGAATGACAACTTTAACTGTTTCATAAGAAGTTAATTCCAATGCACGAAAACGTTTCTCCCTAGGAGGAAAAATAGTATGCTGTTCCTCTTGTGTTCTAAGGATTTGCTCTAATTTTACAAAATAAGGTTTCTTGCATTCTGTTTGTAATTGTTCTAACCAATTATTGGGTAAATCCATAGTAACCCCCATTCAGTTTGTATAATAGCCCTTATGAAATACGTACTGAAATCCCTTCTTCTTTCAAGTATTGTTTTACTTCTAGGATTTCTAATTCTTTAAAGTGAAACAAGGAAGCTGCCAACGCTGCGTCTGCTTTTCCTTCTACTAAGGCTTCCTTAAAGTGAGATAGATTTCCAGCCCCTCCAGAGGCAATCACAGGAATAGATACAGACTCTGCAATAGCTCTCGTTAACTCTAAATCGTACCCTGCCTTAGTACCATCACAATCCATACTTGTTAATAATATTTCTCCGGCACCTAAACGTTCCACTCTCCTAGCCCATTGCACAGCATCTATACCCATATCAATTCGTCCACCATTTTTAAAAATATGAAATGCCCCTGATTCAGTACGTTTTGCATCAATTGCCACTACAACACATTGACTTCCAAATTTTTCAGCCGCTTCACTAATTAAAGTAGGATTGTTAATCGCAGCTGAATTAATTGAAATTTTATCGGCTCCTTCACGAAGTAACTTCTTAAAATCATCTACACTACGAATTCCACCACCCACTGTAAATGGAATAAATACTTTTTCAGCTACTTTTCGAACCATATCCACTACTGTTTCTCTAGCATCTGAAGAAGCTGTAATATCTAAGAATACTAATTCATCTGCTCCTGCTTGATCATATGCCTCTGCAATTAATACAGGATCTCCTGCATCTACTAAATCTACGAAATTCACACCTTTTACTACTCTTCCACCATGTACATCTAGACAAGGAATAATTCTTTTGGTAAACATCAGCAATCCTCCTTGCGCACATTCAAAAAATTTTGTAAGATCTGCATTCCCACTGTAGAACTTTTCTCTGGATGAAATTGACAAGCAAATACATTTTGACTTTCAATAGCAGCATGGATAGACACTCCATACTCCGTTTTAGCAGCCACAATCTCCTCTTGCTGTGCCTTTAGATAATAAGAATGTACAAAGTATACATATGCTTCTTCTGGTAATCCTTGTAATAATTGACTTCTAGGATTTATCTCCAAAGAATTCCAACCGATATGAGGAACTTTTAATCCGTTATCATCTGGAATTTTTATAATATTCCCTTTTAAAATACCCAATCCCTTTCCATTTCCTTCTTCACTACTTTCAAATAATAATTGTAGACCTAGGCAAATTCCTAGAAAAGGGGTTCCACTTTGAATTACTTGCCAAATCACTGGAATTAATTCGTATTTTTCCAATTTCTCCATTGCGTCTGCATATGCACCTACTCCTGGTAAGATTACATGGTCTGCCTTCGCAATTACAGTGCAATCCCTTGACGTAATTGTATCTACGCCAAGAGAATGCACTGCATTTTCCACACTCTTTATATTTCCTGCATCATAATCAATAATTGCAACCATATCTACTCGATTCCTGTTCCCACACTTAATCCTAAGCTACTATAAATCGCCTTATAATACTCTACATCGTCTTCTAATAAAGCAAGCTCTCTTGCTTTCTCTAATGTAATATTATGAGATAATAACTTCGCCTCTATGTCTTGTAACACTTCATTTACTTCTTCCATTACATGGAATTCTTCAATTTGGTTATACAATGCATCATACGTAACCACTCCTTGAATCAAAGCATCTATGGCTTGATCAAAACGATCTCTTGCTATATAGATTTCATACGATGATATTTTATTAGACATTTTCAGTATGGTTACCGTACGTTCAAATAAAATTTGATTGTTTTCATCTAGCTCTTTACCATAGAAAATTTCATAGGCTAATTCATAATCCTTATTATAATAAGCTTCTTCTGCCTGTTTTGGAATATTAACACTAGTCACTAAGGAAGACGCTACTAACATCAATGCTAAAATAGAGGCACTTAGAATGAAGATAGCTGTAATATTCTTTTTCGTATATAATTTACTCGTTACTACTACTTCTTCTAACTCTTTTAAACGTTTTTCTTCCTTAGCAGCATCTTTCGCTTCTTTCTTAGCAGTAGCTTTTGCTTCTTTTTCCACCTTAGATTTATCTGCTTTTTCTTTTTTCTCTTTCGTAGTCTTTTCAGCTTTTTCTTTCTTATCTTCCTTAGCCTTTTTTGCTTTTTCTTCTCGCTCTTGTACCACTTCTTCTGGATCTTCTGGTTTTTCTGCAAATAGGAAATAGTAAAGCTTCTGCCAAATCGTCAACGCTTCTCCATCTGGACCTGTTAACGCTTGCTCTTTTGACTTCTTCTCTTTCTTCGGTTTCTTCTCCTTCTTAGGTTTTGCTTCTTCTTCTGATGCCTCAGGATCTGCAAACACATTCTCGTCAATACTCATCAACTCATCTAATATGTCTTGTGCTCCTTTATCTTGATCTCCAAACAGATCATCTCCTGCTGGAGCCTCACTCTCTTCTTCTGATTCAAACGTTTCCCCAAATTGATCCAATAAATCCCCTAAGTCACCTGCTTCTTCTTCCGAAGGTTCATCTAAAGTTAAGGTGTCTAAGTCCAAATTCAATTCTTCCTGTAATTCTAGTTCTTCTGCCATTTCCGTCTCCATTTCTGGTGCATCTTCCGTATCTTCTACTTCTTCCGCTTCTGGTTCTGGTTCTATCTCTTGTACTTCTTCCATTTCAGGTTCTAGTTCTATCTCTTGTACTTCTTCTATTTCAGGTTCTGGTTCTATCTCTTGTACTTCTTCTATTTCAGGTTCTGGTTCTATCTCTTGTACTTCTTCTACTGGTGCTCGTTCTATCTCTTTCTCTAGTTGCTTCTCTAATTCCTCTAATTCTAGATCTAATTCATCATCTAGTTCTTCTACCATATCTGCCAAAACTGGCTCTTCTCGTTCTCCTATCTTCGCACTTAAATCCACCGGTTCTGTCTTAAGTAACTCATTGATTTCATTTAGATCGTCATCTTCTGATAATTGATCTAACAAAGATTCAATATCTGTTTCTTTTAGTTTTGCAACCTTTTCTTCTCGCTCTTGCTCTCTTCTTAAAACAGTCTCGTCACCCGTAACAGTACTTAACAATTCTTCTAAATAATCTTCATTTGAATTCATTCTAACAACCATGCCTTTCACACTATCATCCAATTATTTAACAATTAACCTCTTATAAAATCAATTGCGTTCCTAGCTAATGGAATACCTTCCTCTTAATAATGTCGAAAAACGCTCATAAGCCTCTCTCGTTCCATAAGATTTGGCTTGAATTCCTCGCCTATTCCTACTAAGACAAAGTCTGCTTCTACTATTCTATCCTTATAATTGGCGATTTCTAACATTGTTTCATCGTCCAATCGTTATAAATCTCTCTAAAATAACAATAGCCGGGAAACCCGGCCAATGTATGAACTACCTTTAATTACTTTCTACGTTAACCTCTACCAATTCATCAATTACTTGTACTAAC
>JAWXVF010000213.1:0-3030 GCA_044425555.1 Eubacteriales bacterium | reverse complement strand
CAACGATTTGCAGAGTTAGGTAAAAAAGGTGTACTAGCCCTTATGTGTGACAGTACCAATGCAGAAAGACCAGGGTTTACCCAATCGGAGAAAACAGTTGGTAAGAAATTTGACCGATTATTTGGAGAGTACAATAGTACAAGAATTATTATTGCGACTTTTGCTTCTAACGTAGATAGAGTACAACAGATTATTAATTCGGCAGATAAATTTGGTAGAAAAGTAGTGGTAGAAGGCAGAAGTATGGTAAATATTATTGAGACTGCCTCTAAATTAGAACGACTCCAGATACCAGATAATACCTTAATTGATCTAGAGCAATTAAAGAATTATCCTCCTGAGAAAACTGTTATTATTACAACCGGTAGCCAAGGGGAAAGTATGGCGGCACTTAGTAGAATGGCATATGGTACCCATAAGAAGATTGCGATTATGCCAAATGATACAGTTATCTTCTCTTCAAGTCCAATACCTGGGAATGAGAAGGCTGTTACAAAAGTGATTAATGAGTTATCTATGAAAGGTGCAGATGTTATTTTTCAAGATGCACACGTATCAGGACATGCTTGCCAAGAAGAGATTAAGTTAATTTATTCACTAACGAAACCTAAGTACGCAGTACCAGTTCATGGAGAGTATAAACATTTAAAGGCACATGGGAAATTAGCAGAAGAATTAGGGATTGAACCAGATAATGTCTTTTTATTAAAATCAGGTGATGTTTTAGAACTTAACGAATCTGATGCAAAAGTAAGTGGTCGTGTACATGTGGGACGTATTTATGTAGATGGGCTTGGTGTAGGTGATGTAGGAAATATTGTATTAAGAGATCGTCAACACTTGTCAGAAGATGGTATTTTAATTGCAGTAGTAGGATTAGACACTGCGAATAAGACTATTGTAGATGGACCTGAGATTGTTACAAGAGGATTTGTGTACGTAAGAGAATCAGACGAGTTATTAGAGGAAGTAAGAATGGTTGCATTGGATGCAGTAGAACGTTGTTTACAACGAAATACCACAGATTGGGGTAAGATTAAAGCGGGAATTCGTGATGCTCTTGGAGATTATCTTTGGAAGAAAACGAGACGTCGTCCGATGATTTTACCAATTATTATGGATGTATAAGTATGTGAAGGAATGGTTATTATTATGAACAAACAATCGCCCATTAGTTTTATATTGGTTACAGTTGTTAAATTTGCAGTAGTTGCTACAGTAGTATATTACGTGTATTTATTTTCTGTGGAAGTTTATACATTTGGCTATCGAATATTTAATGAGCCACCACTATCTGCTTCTACCTTTTCTGTGAGCATCACAGTGGGAGAAAATGATAGCGTATATGATATTGCAACAGATCTAGAAGAGAATCGTTTGATTGAGGATAAGAATATCTTCTTCTTACAAGAGTGGTTTTCTAAGTATGAAGGAGATATTCAGCCTGGTACTTATGAATTGACTCCTTCTATGACAGGAGATGAGATGATTCATATAATGGCAGGGAGTCAGGAAGAGTAGGGCATTGTGATAGTTGATGAAAGAATGGTGGCGTTTATTAATTCTCTAGATCAAGGGAATACGCCAGAATTAGATGCACTAGAAGCTTTTGCACTAGAGACTTTTGTACCGATTATACGAACACAGATGCAAAGCTTTTTAAAATTCGTATTAGCTATGAAACAACCAAAGACTATTTTAGAAGTGGGAACTGCCATTGGATTTTCTACGCTATTAATGTGCGAATATGCACCTGTAGATTGTAAGATTACAACCATTGAGAATTATGAGAAGAGAATTCCCCTTGCTAGAAAGCATTTTAGGGAAGCAGGGAAAGAGGCACAGATTACTTTGCTAGAAGGGGATGCGACTAAAGTGCTACAAGAGTTAACAGAATCTTATGATTTGATTTTTATGGATGCAGCGAAGGCACAATATATTCATTTTTTACCAGATGTTATGCGGCTACTTTCTACAGGGGGAATATTGATTTCTGACAATGTATTACAAGATGGTGAGATTATTGAATCTCGCTATGCAGTACCAAGAAGAAATCGAACGATTCATGCGAGAATGAGAGAATACTTATATCTATTAAAACATCATGAGGAACTAGAAACAGCAATCTTACCAGTGGGTGATGGAGTAACAATTAGTGTTAGAAAAAGGATTGAATAAATTGAGCAAATTGGATAGAGAAAGAATTGAGTTATTAATACCGGCCAGTAATCTAGAAGTATTAAAGGTAGCTGTCATCTTTGGTGCAGATGCGGTTTATATTGGTGGAGAGGCTTTTGGACTACGTGCTAAGGCTAAGAATTTTACTTTGGAAGAAATGCAAGAAGGAATTGATTTTGCTCATAATAAAGGTGTTAAAGTATATGTAACTGCTAATATTTTGGCACATAATGATGACTTAACACCTGCAAGAGAATATTTTCGTGAATTAAATTGCTTGCAACCAGATGGATTGATTATTGCAGATCCAGGTATGTTTCTAATGGCACAAGAAGAGTGTGAGGGAATGGAGCTACACATTAGTACCCAAGCTAATAATACGAATTATGAAACTTTTCGCTTTTGGCATAATTTAGGAGCTTCTAGAGTAGTGACAGCAAGAGAATTATCGTTAGATGAGATTAGAGAGATTCGAAAGAATATACCAGAAGAGATGGATATTGAAAGTTTTGTGCATGGGGCTATGTGTATCTCTTATTCAGGAAGATGTTTACTTAGTAATTACTTAACTACCAGAGATGCTAATCAGGGAGCTTGCACTCATCCGTGTCGTTGGAAGTACGCTGTGGTAGAGGAGAGTAGACCTGGAGAATATATGCCTGTATATGAGAATGAACGTGGTACGTATATTTTTAATTCCAAAGATTTGTGTATGATTGAACATATACCAGCAGTATTGACTTCTGGCATTAATAGTCTTAAAATTGAGGGGCGTATGAAGACGGCGCTTTATGTAGCAACTGTGGCTAGAACGTATCGAAAGGCTATTGATGATTACCTAGAATCAGAAGA
>JAWXVF010000212.1:0-3034 GCA_044425555.1 Eubacteriales bacterium | reverse complement strand
TTATTTCCTACGCTATACTACTTGCTGACTTCTTTCGAGATTTAGCAAAGAAAATTAAAAAAGTCCCTATACTATATGTCAAAAATCATAGGGGGTGGCAACCTATAAAGTTCAAAAAATCGTTCGAAAATTATTTTCGAACAAAAAAACACAGCATACCTATTGGTATGCTGTGTTTCACTGTTTCTAAATTATTTAATTAATTCTTTTATTTTTTCTATTAGAGTTTGAAAACCTTTGAACTGATTTTTGTGATATGTATCAAAATTTTTCTCTATCTCTTTTTTTATTCGATCTCCTAATTTCGGCAAATTTTTAATAGGATGGTGATTCATGTCCATTAATTTATCTATAATTGGTTTTATAGTCATTTCGTAATCAAAATAATCCTCAATTAAAAAATCACCTTTTTCAATGCTATTTTTATAAGGCAAGAAATCTACAATAATATTACATTTAATGCATTTATTGAATTTAACTAAATCTTCATGATCTTTGGATATTCCTAGTACAGCAGAAGCACCATTTCTACCGGCATCATCTCTATCAAAAAATACAATTAACTTTTTTTCAGCACTTACAATACCCATCAATTCATCAATAAATGATTTAGCATTACCAGTGCCATTAAAACTTAAAAAATCTACGTTAATATTTTTATAGCCATTTTCATCATCAGCAAGTACCGAAATCGCTTTTTTTACATACTGAACATCGGTCTTACCTTCAAAAATAACTAAAGGTTTATCAGAATTAAATACCATACTTTGCTCGACAACCGAAATGCCTTGCGGAGTAATCGCTTGTAAAGTTTTAATTTTTTCCTGTGAGATAACTTTAGACGAATTTTCCTGAACCTCAAGCATAACAAGTTGATTTTCTTTAGCAATATGCACCATAGTAGGAGAATGACTTGTTAAAATAATTTGTCTGGAAAATCCTGTATAATATTGAATCAATTCGTACAGTTCTTTTTTTCTGCCCTCATGTATATGCGAATCTGGTTCATCAAGTAAAATTAGACTATTTTCATTTGCTACAATGTCGAGTATCGCCCTAATTAATATTAGTCTTTTTTCTCCCTCGCTAAGTCGGCTACAAACAAAACTATCTGTTAAACATTCAACTCCAAGAAAGAAACCATTTTTCTTATCCTTAATTGATTGGCTCAAAGTTTGAAATACTATCTTATCTGTATCTGGCATAAGTATATGTCCATCTTCAAGACTTAGTTCTATAAAATAATATTTTCCTCCTACTGAATAGTTTTTATTTGGAATAAATTTGTATTCGCTTATAAACTCGCTATCACTCATTGTAAGGTATTCTTGATGATCATCTTCATAATGTTTAGGCGATGTCAAAAGAATTGAATTATATAAATTTTTATCAGCCCTTTCTGAGTTTGTATATATATGATTAGGATTGATAAACAATAGTGATTTTTTGATATCTTTCCCGTCAAGGATAGTATTCATAAATTTTAAATTAGTATCAGTAGTACCATCTATATCTTCAATTGGAGAGCATAAAAATGAAAATATAGCAATATCCCAGTAGTCTTTATTAATAAATCTCAATTTGGAGTTTTCCCAAACCATTTCTTTTTCAAAAGGCAAAAAATATGTTTTATACAAATATTCATCTTCGCCACTATACAAAGCTACGACATTTTTAGGAAATACCCCACTGGTTTTAGCTGTTGTTTTTGATATCACTTTACCATCTTGATAAAAACTTCTACGATTTTGATTGTTTTTAATATCATATGTAATATTATTAATTTCAAACGATATTAAATAGTCAGAGTTTATGATATATTTACCAGTCGTTGTATAAGTATCTGAGAAAATACCACTTAATAACTCCAATACATTACTTTTGCCACTGCCATTATTACCAATAATCATAGTAAGACCATCGCTTGTTTCAAAATCAATAGTAAAGTCTTTTAAATTTTTATAATCTTTCACCCACAATTTTTTTAATCTCATATATGTTTCCTCGTTTAATAATCACTTTTAAAAAGTGCATTAAACCCTGAATTAACTGAATGCTCAATCACATTATTAAGTACAATACTAACAACTTGTCCCATTTTAATATTTAACATTAGAATTTGGAGTGATTGTGCGATTAACGATAGTGTTCGTATATTTCCCAGATCACCTTTACTTTCTAAGGCTTCCAATGTTGTTTTATGGAACGTAGTATCTCCTACATTAGGAATGAAATCATATTTAGAGGTTACTTGCATATTTACACTTGCGTAATTATATGGCATACTGCTGGAAATTACAGAGTTTATATATACGATATCATGATATATTGTCGTTATTTGCTGATTGTTTTCTTTACCGTTGTTATATAAGTCTTTTGCCAATTTAAAGGAAGATTTCGTTAGTTCAACCGGATCGCTAGCTTCTTTTTTCCATTCAGTTAAAAAATCATTACTCATCAAATATATCCTCCTCAAATTCTTTTTTTGCTTTGTGTCTTAGATTACTAGATTTTGTTTTTAGTTCCTTGATTTTCGATTTCATATCAAAAATTTTGTCAACTATTATTTGTTGCGTTAAAATAGATTTATCATCTGACTTAATTGGAATATTGGGTAACGTTAACGCTTCTAAAAAATCCGCGCCTACTCTTTGTTGTCCGGCTGAGCCTGTGAAATATACTTTTGCTAGCTCTCTAACAGCTTTTGTTCTTAAAAAACAATATAAAAACTCTGGTATAACTTTATCTTCTTTTGCTCGAAATACATGATATTCCGTAGAACCGTATCCGTATCCGTTTTTTAAATTTTTAGCGATTACACTCTTACCATTTTGCATACAAGGTGTAATTTTCGCCCACAACACATCATTTTCTTGAAAACGTGTATATCCTTTAGATTTTCCTTTTTCGCCATCTCGCAACTCTATAATTTCTCCATATATATCTGAAATACACTCCATGGGCAAAAATGATATTTGTTCAACTTCTTTTTGGTAGCTAGTAGATGGATTTATTTCACAAAAATTAGTAATTG
>JAWXVF010000211.1:0-3044 GCA_044425555.1 Eubacteriales bacterium | reverse complement strand
CCAATTCATATCCCTCATCTTGGGCAAGTCCAAGGTCAATATATACATTCTGATAATCCTCAGTCTCTAACTCCAAAAGTGTAATAGCTTCCAAATCATCACTAGTCACTGCCCATTTCCAACTCACTAAATTAGTTCCTGTAGCTTCATCATAAACTGGACTATACCAGTAATAACCTGTTTTAGGCGAACTAAGAATGTTACCATCGTCATCTAATGTAATGGTAACTCCAAAATACTTGTTTAAGTCAACAGCATTTGAAGGTAAGTTTGCATGACCAATTGAAAGTAATGTATTGTTACTCATCCCATTAGCAAAAAAATTAGTTACTTGTGTTTGCGTAAACTGATAGTACTCCGTAACAACATTGGTTGGAATCACTAGCGTACCAGATTGTGGTGTATAGCTAGTACTAAAGCCATTAATTACACCATCTCCATTCAACAAGTATATTTCAAAAACATCTTGTAACTTGTAAGTAGTATCTGTTTGTAGAACAATATCGTAGGATTTCTGACCATTATTGGTAGATCCAGTTGCCGTCGTCCCATCTTTCGGATACCCAGATGCAGTATCTGCAGTTATCAGAGCAGTTATTTCTGCATCGTCAGGATATGTAATCCATGTACGAGTACTGCTTGTATCAAACGTAGTTGGCACTTCCGTTGTCGCCACTACATCCTGCACTGGTATTGCTGCAATCACAAGAGAGGTAATCAACAACATAGATGCTATGGTTCTACGTATTCTCCTTCTCATTCTGTAATTAATCTTCTTAGTTTCTCTTTCTTTCTTCATAACGTTCTCCATCCTCATTGTATTCTCTTCGCTACTACTACAAATCGTACTTCGTCACTACTAGAACAGGTTGATAAGGTAAGTAGCTCATCTCCATAGGAGACGTTCACCCCTGTGTCGTAGTAAGATAATTCTCTCATTGCTTCTATATTAGAATCAAATTCTTGTTCTGATATAACATCTATAAAGTCATAGTACTTAAATGCAATATCGGTATCTTTATATATCTGCCCTGTAAATACATAGGCTATCTGGTACTTCCCCTTCTCATAGATCGTATCAAACTCTATAATTGGATGTTCTTTGTAATAACTCTGTTGCTTATATTTCGAAAGAGTTCCAAACATCTTTCCCGACTTCATGTTGTGACCGTATAAGATTAAGTTCATATCTCGATTAGCGAAATCATTGCGATAATCAAGGAAAATCGAACCATTATTATCCTTATTCTGGTCAAATCCATTCGTTAAGTAATATTCATTATTCACAGTCTGTAGCACTGGGTAGTCAATCATTGTATCGGCAATTGTGACCCATCCAATTAGCCTTTTGTTCAAATTGTAAAGATCTTCATATTCAGGAAGAAGAATCCGTTCTACTTCTTTCTCATTCGAACTACTAATTAACGTGGGTGTATAGAACAATTCTTTCAGTTCCACATTACTATTGTTGCTACTATTCTCCTTCAAAGCACTTAAGTTGTTCACTTGATTAGAATGCATCTCATATTGGGTGAAATAATAAGAAGAATATCCTAAGGAACCAACTGCCACTATGGCTAGTACTACCGTCATAACTCTTCGCTTCACTTCTCTTTGCTTCAAGATTATCTGTGCTTTCTCTTCCACCACCTCATCAATTACTGGTTGCTTCTTATCACCATCAAGTGCATCTGATTGACTACTCTGACTCAGTTCATATAAATGATCATCAAAGTTCCTACCAATAACCGATTCAAACCGATACTCCCCTTCATCCACCGCTTGCATCAGCTTTCGCAATTGCATAGGGTCTTCAAGGTCGTACTTTTGCTTGATCTTTCGAATGATGGCTTGATCACGAAGTCCAGCTTCATATTCTGTTTTGTTCGTAAAATTAATATTGTTAATCTTCATCACATTACCTACAGTATTTTATTTACATTATCTCTATTTTACTATATCTACAAAATATTACAAGTCTTTTCTTCAAAAAGTTAAATTTTTCTAAAATAATAATCCACTCTCATCTCATAATCTCTGTAAGCTGTAAGAATCATTTTGAATATACCATATTCTTTAAGCACATCTTACTATTTCTTTTTTTACTATTCCTTACTTATTTTAAATGTTTAAATGTTTAAATGTTTAAATGTTCCTTCTTCTATCTGCAACCCATAAGAGCGTTTTGCCTTCCAAACAATCTGTAGCTTAGAAAAAGGCACAAAGCCCTATTGCTAATGCGATCAAACAAGGTATGGCAATCACTATAGCAACTACCACAAAGATTTTCAATACCTTCTTAATATCTCCCATGGCATACTCCCTCATAGAAGCTACATAAGCATTTAACCGCTCACTTTCTTGATCCCCAAATTGTTTAGCGATCCAGTTTAGATCATATTTATCATTGTTTTTATCTCTAGTAACTTGGTAGGATATCGTGGTCTTATTAGTAACGAATTCTCCATGATTTGGGTACTTCATCTGGTCATAATAAATAGTGAACAATGATACAATCTCAAACAGTCCTTCATATCCTTCTATAATATGAAGAAAATATTCATCTAAGTTATTCTTAACCGTCAAGGGTTTGGATAATTGAGCAATCTGATTCTCCTCTTCATAAAAGCTTACTACCTCCATCACACCCACTGCCATAGAATACCCTGTTATAATTCTCCCTTGGTATTCTATGAAAAAAGCTTTCTCAAACATTTTCTTTCGCAATAAGTAAAAGGGTAATCATTCGTGTTCTCACTTTCTATTGTCTAATTCTGTCTTTCCTTGTTACTGTGTATAAGTACGCTAATAATTCCACTGTTCTTTGTTTCGCCTTAAGACCATTTCCCACTTACACAGTAGGAAGAAGTACAAGGAATAAGCGCCCACGTCTTAGACTGGAAGGCGGTGATTTCATGGAATACGTAGCATTAATTTTAATT
This sequence comes from Eubacteriales bacterium, assembly GCA_044425555.1. Lineage (GTDB taxonomy): Bacteria > Bacillota > Clostridia > Lachnospirales > Lachnospiraceae > JAWXVE01. The sequence continues at coordinate 102 of JAWXVF010000211.1, read as the reverse complement.
ATTATTCTGCTAATCATTGTAACCATAAAAAAAATAAGCGCCCACATCTCACAAACTTGCGATTATTTTTTATTTAATCCATATTTTGATGACTAACCATAT
>JAWXVF010000210.1:0-3066 GCA_044425555.1 Eubacteriales bacterium | reverse complement strand
TCGTCTTCCGACTTGCATAATTGGTTGTTGAACGTCACACCTCTAAAGCTCATCTTTTCCTATCCTTTCTTAGTTTTTCTATTAACGTAATTTCCATGTTCCCAAATTTCACTTCTATGTACTGCGAGTTCTTCTTTTTTGCTACTCTAGTTATGATGCTGTCTTTGATTTCATTGTATTCTGTCTTTATAGTGCATGAATGTCTCACATAAAGTTCTTCGTTTGGGTATATACTGCTTGCGTTCTTTACTTCTGCCGTAACGCTATGTTCGTATGCATTAGCAGTAAATTTATTATATGCTTCTTCTTCCACCTCTTCGTAGGCATCCGCTTCCACGTATATTGTTTCGATTGTTCCTAATGCTCTTTGTGGGTCATTTCTGTCTAGTGTAACCGTTTGATCTGTTCTTAAAAAGTACTCTAATATGGTGGACTCCCCTACAATTATTTCTTCGTCTTCCTCTGTATCTGGTATTTTCCATAATACCTTCAATTTGGCTAAGGCATCCACGCTGTATACTTCTTTGTAATTCACAATATCCATAACCGATGCATCTACTAATAATGTGCTTTGCTCTTTCTTTTCTATGGTTATATTCAACTTGTTTTGTGCAAATGTAAAATGATAGAAGATTCCATAATACTCTTTTATATTTCCCATGTACGTTTTTAGGTTATATATCCCATTGTCAGTTTCTATTGTTGCGTATATTGGGGTGTGCGTGTTGCAAGTAACTTCTATGTATTCCATGTTTAGGAATGCGTCTTCACTTTCTACAAACTCGCTTACAATTGCATTTTTTATAAAGTCCTCTACTCCCTCTTGTAGTAGCTCTTCTTGAGTAATTATTATATTTCTGTCAAATAATTTTTCCAGTTCCACTGCGTTGATTGAGTATTCTTCATACCCCTTTTCATTATCAACAGAATCAATAATCCCTTGGAATATAATCTCCTTCGTGTCTTTTAGTAGGATATAATCTTTTCCTTGTGTCTCCGGTTTTTTCATCACTTTGATGATGTTCACTCCGTCAAAGTCTATGTCGTGCTCGATGCTGTAGTCTGATACGTTGATTACGTCTAGTATTTTTAATGTTGTCTTAGATATGATGTATGCTTGTATCATTAAACCACCTTGTAGAATACGTACGCCGTAAATGTAATTGTGTTCATCACATCCGTATCCGACGTGAATCGTACCATTGCCCCTTCTTTTGGTATTTTGTAGAACAACGTATCTTCTAGCGAAAATTCGCTAAACATATTTCTTACTTCTCCTATTTCGTTAACAAATTCAATAACTAAATTACTATCAAGTGATGAGTATCTAATGTATTCTCCTTGTTGCAGTGTTACTGGAAACGTAATGGACCACTCTTCTCCATTGTTCGCTAATATTTCTAGTTTTGGATTCTCTGTGTATCCTTCTATCTTCATCTCGAACGCTACTTCTACATGGTTCCCTTCTTCTATTTCACAATATCTCAACGAGTAATCATTGTATCTTGCATCCCATGTAAAATCATATCTCTTTTCACCGTCTCCTTTTTCCACTTGAAAGATGGTTGCATCCTCTGCGTAGAATAGAGTGGTCGGATTTAGTTTTAACGCATACGTGATATAGCCTTTTTTCGTAGACGTTTTCAAATAGCTACTAACGGTCACTTCTCTCTTATACTCTATCCCCTTAGTGGTTTGTGGCTTATATGCAAGGTAAAGTTGTTTCGCTGTAGCAATAAAATTCCCCACCTTCTGTACCTTGTCATATATATTTGGTCTGAAAAAATTTAGATTCATTGACAATGTGGACTGTTTAGGGTTTAGGTAATTTTGAATAAAGTGATCCCCCACCTGCACGAATGCAGATGAGGTGTCATATCCTAGGTTTGTCACATTCTCAGCAAGACAATTATCTAACTCCTGCAGGTCTACTCTTTCTTTGTTTTCATTCTCTAGGTAAAAATAAGCCACATTCCCCTCCTAATACGCCATTCCTAATCTTAGATTCACTTCATCTACAATCTCGTCTATATGGTCCATGTCTACATTTTCTGCATTTATTGTAATTTGATTTGCATTGGTTACATTGCTTACATGACTTTGATTGGTGGTAGCAATTGGTTGTTCTACTCCACCAGTTCCTCCTAATAAGTCAATGTTTTTCAAGGCCTGTTGCGACGTCGCAACAGCACTTGCCATCATATCTTTAATCGAGTCCGTGAATACATTTGATTTATTTTCAACTCCCTTTGCTGCTCCAGGTGGAATCCACTCTCCAACCTCCTCCTGAAATACTAACGACGGTGAATTAATTCCAAGTGCCGCTTTTGCTCCATTTACTATTCCTGTAAAGAAGCTTGTCACCTTTGCCATAAATGCATCTCTTGCCGCTTCAATCCCTGCCCATACACCATCTACAATAGCTTGCCCTATGGTCATCATGGTACTTGGTATTGATTTGGCAGCCTCGACAATTATCGCAATTAACTCCGTTATTGCTTCTTTTCCTTTTGTAGAAAGATTCGTTTTCCACGTTTGCATTTTTGTAATTACTTCTGTTAAAAACGTTTGAATTCTTTCTGGTAGTGTTTGAAACCATGTAATCACGGATTCGATAAATTGAGGTATCGCTTCAGCACTCCACGTTATTAAATCAATTCCCCACTGGATCAAGCTTGCAGTTATGTATCCTATTACAAATCCAATTCTTTCCGGCAATTCTTGAAAAAACAACATGATTCCTTCCCATATTTCTACGAAGAACGTCTTAACATTCGTCCACATCTCATTCCATGCAGTAATAAACATAGTTAAAATCATAGTTCCTATCTCTACAAGCATCGTTAATCCAATTTGCAACACGGCTTTGATTTGTTCTAGCATAGAGCTTACTATCAACTCTATTCCACTCCACATCTGTTCCCAATTCCCCGTAAACAATCCTATGAATACATCAAGTATTCCTGTAATTACATTAAGCACTGTTTCTATTGTTGTGCTTATTATTTCAAATGCTGTTATAAATACAGGTGCTAGTAGTTCACAAAATCCATTCCAGATGCTCGT
>JAWXVF010000209.1:0-3084 GCA_044425555.1 Eubacteriales bacterium | reverse complement strand
AAAGATTCTAAGCTTTGCTGGAAGGGAAGTAAAAATCAACGAGTAATTAATGTCAGAAAAACATTAATACAAACAGATCCACGTATACCAATATTATATTGTGGGGATTATAAAACTTAGGGAAATTAATCCTGTAAATAATTAGATAATAAGAAAGTTAGTAAGAGGAATTTTATAATGAAAAGAGTCGCAAAATTTGAAAAAGTAAGTAAAGAACAATTTTTAGAAGGGTTTCAAAGTTGTTTTACCGATTATAAAGAATCTGAGATTTGTCAAATATATGAGGAACTTCCTATGCCACGAAGAGCTACTAAAGGCAGTGCGGGATATGATTTTTTCTCACCTATTACATTTACTTTGCAACCAGGAGAAAGTATCAAAATACCAACAGGAATACGCGTGAAAATGGAAGAAAATTACGCTTTAAGTCTATATCCTAGAAGTGGATTAGGTTTTAAGTATCGTTTTCAATTAAATAACACCGTTGGTATAATTGATAGCGATTATTATTACTCAGATAATGAAGGTCATATTTTCTCCAAGTTTTCAAACGATACCAATGAAAATAAAGTATTATATGTCGATCAATTTGCCGCCTTTATGCAAGGTATTTTTACAGAATATTTTATTACAGAAGATGATGATGCATCGGGTATTCGTAATGGTGGATTTGGAAGTACTTCTTAAATAGAATCCCTTTATGATAGAAATAATAAAGGGAATAAATAGTAATAAAAATACTCCTATTTGGACAAACTAAAGGAATCAAGTGCAAGAGGAGAATTTTTATGAATACAATCTATGTAAAAAAAGAGCTTACAAAAACCATGGCTTATTTAGAATCAACCCTTAATTTAGAAAGTAGTTTTGATTTAATAACAAGAGAAATTATAATCGGGGGAGAGAAAGCTTGCTATTATTTTGTGGATGGTTTTTGTAAGGATGAGGTTACAGAAAAGTTATTAGAACGATTTATGGGAATTCAAGAAGGAGAACTTCCTAAAACATTAGATTTGTTTGCTAAGAAATACGTTCCCTATATTGAGGTGACGTTAGAAGATCAATATGATATTATCATGAATAATATACTGACAGGTGTTATTGTATTTTTTCTGGATGGATACGATCAAGCATTATTAATTGATGCTCGAACTTACCCATCTAGAAGTGTTACAGAGCCAGAGAAAGATCGGTCAATTCGAGGTTCTAAAGATGGTTTTGTAGAAACTATTGTAAATAATACAGCATTGATTCGTAGACGAATACGCAGTAAAGAATTACGTATGGAAATGTTTACCGTTGGCATTAGTTCCAAAACAGATGTTGTTTTATGTTATATGGAAGATCGTGTTGATCTTGCGTATTTAAGTAAAATTCGTACCAAAATTCAATCCATTCAAATAGATGCACTTACTATGAATCAAGAAAGTTTAGCAGAATGTCTTTATACTAGAAAATGGATTAATCCTTTTCCGAAATTTAAATATACCGAACGTCCAGATACCGCTGCAAGCGAAGTCTTAGAGGGGAATGTTATTATTCTTGTAGATAATTCTCCTTCTGTTATGATTACTCCTACCACAATTTTTGATATTTCACAAGAAGCTGACGATTACTATTTTCCACCTATTACAGGTACGTATTTAAGGTTGTCTAGATTCATTATTGCAATATTTACGTATATTCTTACACCAACATTTTTACTTTTTATGAATCATCCTCAATGGATGCCTCAGTGGCTTTCTTTTATTGTACTACAAGAAGTTGAGAATATTCCTTTATTAGCACAATTTCTTTTGTTAGAACTTGCAATTGATGGATTGCGTCTTGCCTCTGTGAATACACCAAATATGTTAAGTACTCCATTAAGTATCATGGCTGCATTAATTTTAGGTGAATTCTCAGTAAATAGTGGTTGGTTTAATTCAGAGGTGATGTTATATATGGCATTTGTTGCCTTAGGAAGTTATACACAGACAAGTTTTGAATTGGGATATGCTATTAAATTCTTTCGTATTTTAACATTAGTATGCACACAAATTTTAGGTGTATCTGGATATATCTTAGGAATTTTGATTTTATTAAGTTCATTAATTTCCAATAAAACCTTATCTAAAACAAGTTATCTCTTTCCTTTGATCCCTTTTCGTGGAAAATTATTGTTTAAAAGTCTATTTCGTGTTACAATTAAAAATCAGTAGTGTAGGAGAAGTTATGAGTCAGTTAGTCAATATTTTTTTGAGTAAAATTACATTTGTTATTTTATTTTTAATCGTCCAATTATTTGTATTGTATGAATTAATTCTTTATTTCCATGATAATTTTGCTTATATTTATTTTATCATAGAAGTTTCATCCTTGTTATCAGTAGTTTACTTAATTAACAAACAAGAGGTTTCCGAGATTAAGATTGGTTGGATTGTATGTATTATGATGCTACCAGTTTTTGGTGTTACTTTATATTTATTATTAGGCAAGCCGATTCTTAATAAAAATTACCAAAATCGCTTAAAAAGAGTAGAAGAGCAGGCGGCTCCTTATATTCAGCAAAATCATAAAGTGATGCACCAATTACATAAGCAAGATGTCCTAGCATACACTCAGTCGTATTATATTTATCATACCAGTAAATTTCCTGTGTATACATCCACTACCACTGAGTACTTACCATTAGGGGAAGTCAAACTTCGTGCCTTAAAAGAAGAATTAAGAAAAGCTAAGTACTATATTTTTCTACAATATTTTATTATTAAACAGGGGCAAATGTGGAATGAAATTCTAGCAATTTTAGAAGAAAAAGTGAAAGAAGGAATTGAAGTTCGTGTAATGTATGATGATGCTGGTTGCATCTCAAACTTACCATATCGATATGATAAAATTTTACAAGAAAAAGGGATTTCTTGTGTTATTATTAATCCCTTAAGACCAGCTTTGAATATTGTATTACAAAATAGAGATCATCGTAAAATTGTAGTAATTGACGGAATTGTAGGATTTACTGGTGGAATTAATATTGGTGATGAATACATAAATGCATATGCAAAATTGGGACATTGGAAAGATTGTGCTGTTCTAATTAAGGGA
>JAWXVF010000208.1:0-3152 GCA_044425555.1 Eubacteriales bacterium | reverse complement strand
TATTCCGCTCTACAGATAGCGGCAGCATTTGGAATCAAGCCTAGTCAAATTGGAGACTACGAGAAAAGCTCGTATGCATCGGCGGAAGCGCAACAGCTTTCGTTCTATGTAGACACGCTTCTCTATATTGTAAAACAGTACGAGGAAGAAATTACATATAAGCTGTTTAGCGAAAAAGAAATAACGGCAGGGATTAGTGTAAAATTTAATGTAGCAGTAATATTGAGGGCAGATTTAGAGACTCAAATCAAAACGTTATCTACAGCAGTGGCGAATTTTATTTACACCCCAAATGAAGCCCGAGCACTATTAGATTTAGAAAATAAAGAAGGTGGTGACAGATTGCTTGGAAACGGTGCTAGTATTCCGGTGGAACTAACAGGAATTCAGTATATGAAAAACAACGGAGAGGAGGGAAAAGAGTGAAAATAGAATCAAACATTGTAAAAACAGGAAGCCTGCAGGTTGGAGAAATAACAGAAGAAGACCTTAAAGCAATTAATAAATTAGCATTGAAGCCGATGGAAAAGGATAAGTTATTTGTATTTAAGCTAAATGCCTGTGATGACGGACTAGACGATCGAAACCATGAACCATTTAGTCTAAAATCAATTAAACAGCTAGGAAAAATGTACGTAGGGAAAACAGTAATCAAAGACCATAAAGCGACTGCGGATAATCAAATTGCAAGAGTATTTAGTACAGAATTAGTGGAAGAGAAATGCTTAACAACGTTGCAATTAAAATGCTATATGATTCGAACGGAATCTAATAAGGACCTAATAGAAGAAATTGAAGCAGGAATTAAAAAGGAAGTGTCAACAAGTTGCAGGGTAGAACATGCATATTGTAGCATTTGCAAAACGGACAATGTGACAGATTATTGCAAACATTGGGGTGGAAGAGAGTACGAAACGAAAGAAGGGAAAGAAACGTGCTACTTCACACTAGATGGCATTAAAGATGTGTACGAAGTATCACTAGTGGCGATTCCAGCACAACCAAGAGCGGGAGCTACAAAAGAATTGCAAGAAGAATCACCAAAAGAACTTAATAAGATTGAACCTGGTAACAGAACAGAGGAAGAGTTGTACGTGAAAGAAAAAACACTGCAACTCTTCTTATATGAGCTTAAAAACAAATACAAAAATGAAGAGGGGAATTAAATGAATAAGAAATTGAGAGAACTACTAGCGGAAATTGAGAAGAAAGCAGCGTTGGCAAAATCTTTTGCGAACGGCGAAAATGCAAAGATGGAAGGTGCAACAGAAAGAGCAGAGGAGCTATACATAGAAATTGATGCTCTAAAAAAAGAATTTGAATTAGAAGAAAAAGCGTATGCAACAGAAAAATTTCTACAAATTCCAAATGAAGGAGAAGAAAGCGAAGCGAAAAAACAAGCACAAGAAGCTGAAAAGGCAACGGAAAAAGGAATTATAATACCAGCCAAAAAAGATTCGATTGCAGAATTTGCAAAAGCAGCAAGAATGGGATTTGACACCAAGCTAATGAATGAAGGTACCACAACGGATGGTGGATATACAGTTCCTGAGGACATTTCTACAAAAATTGAAGAATATAAGACCGCCAAGTTCTCCCTAAAAGACTTGGTCGATGTAGAAACGGTATCAACAAACAAAGGAGCTAGAACCTTTAAAACGAGAACTCAACAGACAGGCTTTAAAAAAGTAGGAGAAGGTGGGAAAATTGGTGCAGGAAACACTCCGAAATTTGAACGAATGGAGTACGAAATTGAAAAATACGCAGGTTACTTCCCTGTAACAAATGAATTGTTAGAAGATAACGATGCCGACTTAGCAGAGACATTACTTAAGTGGATTGCAGATGAGTCAAGAGTAACAGATAACAATTTGATCATTGAAAGATTTAAGGGGAAAACAGAAGTAAAACTAGAAGGATTAGACGACATCAAGAAAGTGATCAACGTTACATTAGGTGCAGCATTTAAAGAAAGTACTCGGATCATCACCAATGACAATGGTCTAAATTATCTTGACACATTAAAGGATGAAGATGGACGTTACCTACTAGCCCCAAATCCAATGGACACATTGCAGATGAAAATATCGGTAGGAGGAACGGCTATACCGGTAGTAGTAGTACCGAATGCCGATTTACCTAACTACACAGCGGAAAATAGCGAAGCAACGCCGTTCATCATAGGAGACTCAAAAGAAGCGATTAAATTCTTTGATAGAAAAATGATGACAATTGCTACATCTGATAATGCTCAAATTGGCGGATTAAACGCATTCGAAGAAGACTTAACAATTTACCGAGCAATTGTAAGAGAAGATGTTAGAATCAAAGATAAAGAAGCCTTTGTAAATGGGTACATGTTATTGGGGGAGTAGTTACCCCTGACTCTAGCGAAGAAGGGGAAAACCAAGAGGAAATCTCGCCACTTAGCCTTGGATACACCTATGACCAATTAAACGAGCAAACAAAAGCAGAGCTAGTAGAACTTGGGGAAAGTCAAGGGATATCAGTGACAACTAGTCAAACGAAAGACGAAATCATCAATACAATACTAGAGGCACAGAATTAGTATGGAGCTAACATTACAAGATGTAAAAGATTATCTTTGTATAGATTTTGAAGACGAAGTCATAGATAGAACATTAAGTAGGCTCATGAAAACAGCGGATGCCTACTTAATAAGTTCCATCGGGGAAGGATATCCAAGAGAAGATGAGAAATCGAAACAACTCGCCTTACTCATCATAGATGACCTATTCGATAATCGTAGTGCTAATAGTCAGGCAACAATGAATACTAGGAAAATTGTAAATGATTTCTCCATGCAGTTAAGATTAGAACTACAAAGAAAGGAAGAGGATGAAGAGACCACAACCAATCATGTTACAGAGGATGAGTGATTCAGAAGCATGGGAAGATATCAACAAAGTATACGCAAGTATCAACAAAACAACTGGAAGCACTTACCTAGGTTCGGGATCAGAGCAGACGAGTGCAACAAAAACATTTGAAATGCGATACGCTCCGTTTATGGAAGAGATACAATTTAATATTCAAAATTATAGAATCATTTACAAAGATAATATTTACATGTTAAAAGACTATGACGACTACATGGAAAGACATGTTAATGTAAGAGTCATAGCAGAATC
>JAWXVF010000286.1:0-6353 GCA_044425555.1 Eubacteriales bacterium | reverse complement strand
CAATGGAAAAGCAAGCAGATAAATACAAAGAAGGTTATCATTTTTATTTAACGGAGAAAGAACCAAGTAGCGTGGATTTTGGGGCAGAAGATTTGATGATTGCTCGAAAAACATTGTTTGAAAATTCCAATTTAAAAATAGAACAACTATATTACAAAGCGGTTGTATCAGGCGAATCATTTAAGACCAGTGTGAAGGTATTCAATAAAGGGAACGTTTCAAAAGTCAATGTTCAAATAAGAGAAGTATTAGAGGGTGCATTCTGTGATAATCAAACGGAGTGTCAATTTTCATTTGAAAATCTAATTCTTGAAAGAGGAGAATCTGCAGAACAGATTATGACACTTCGTGCAAAAAGATTAGACTATGGAGCGGTTACTATTACCATACCTGCTACGAATATGTCCATTGAGCTAAACGAGAAACATTTAATAGAAAAGACAGATACAAGTCTTGAAATACCAATTACAAAGGATTCTTTACTAGATATTTTGAAAAAAGAATATTTTGAAAATACCATGGGTAATATTGTGACCAATAATTATCCTAGAGGAATCTATTTGGCTAAAATCCTGTTAATTAAACAGGGGACTTCTTATGTGATGGAACAGGTACATGCGATGCCATTTAGGCAATATGTGTATAGCACAAGTTTGATGGTTGGAATGATGAAAGAATTAGAGCGAAGTCTTCGAGACATGAAAGAGCAGATAAAAGATCAACCACAACAAACGAAGATAGCAATTCCAAGTGCAGTAGACGAGAATACAGAAAGTGGTTTTTTAGAGATTCCATTTACGTTTCCATCAAAGGCAGGACAGATTTATTATTCCCATGAAGTATATCATAATTTAGGAATGGGAGTATTTGATGTAGCACTTTCGGAACAAGAGCAGGATTGTTTTTATACGGGAGATGGAGAGATTTTTCCAGATAAAAAAATAAAAGCAAAATTAGCAGTGAAACAAAATGTGAGAACAGCATCTTTTGTAGTAGGTGTTAAATTACTTCAAAATACCAATGAAAATAGCATGATGCTTCGTTATGTAGTAAAAAAGGAGCCAGAAAAAATAGAAAGTGGTAAGGCACACCTTACACTTATGCCATCGAAATTAGAACTGAAACGTCGTGAACTATACTGTATCGAAGCGATTTGTGAAGGAATACCAGGTGCTACGATTTTGTGGTCTGTAAATGATACGAACGGTGGTAGCATTGGTGCAGATGGAACTTATACAGCTCCAAATCATGAAGGAGTGTTTGAAGTAGTGGCAGTATGTGAACAAAGACCAGAGATAAAAGCATCACTATTCATTATTGTAAGGGAGTAGGATTATGGTCATTAATCATGAAACGTACTTGGTGATAAAAGAATTAGGAAGTAGTGATAGTATCAAAGAGTTTTTAGTAAAAAAACAAGATACAGAAGATTATTTTCATGTAACTCAGCAAGACCGAGATAGCGTTACTGGTGAGGAAGTGAAATTTTTACTAGAACAAACAAAAAACCCAACATTTGTAGATTTTTGTGATTATATTACAACGCCAGATTATCTACAGATTTTGATGAAATATGAAACAAGTATGACATTAGAAGAAAAGTTACAAGTAGAAAATTGTAACTTAGTAGAGCGTTTGGAGATTATGAAACATATATTAGAACGCATTATGATTCTTAATATGCCATCCTATTTTTTACATAGTGCCATAACGCCACAAGGGATTTTAATTAGTAGAAGTTTAGATATTGCCTTTGACTATGATTTAAAAACAATTGCAGGTTTTAAGGAGATTACCTTCCAAGATGTAGAAGTGAAATTTGCTCATATATTTCGTATCTTATTTTCAGAGGAAATTAAATTAAAGGCAATTAAAGAATTAGAAAATTTAGTATATGGATTAGAACATGGAGAATTTGAGCAGTTTGAAGATATCTATGGAGCATTCCGTACGATTTACAAACTGTATGTAAATAATCCAGTGATAAAGCCACAAACAAGACAGTTTAAATGGTGGGAAAAGATAAAGTCGTTATCTAGATTTCTAGGGATTTTGACAAAAATTGCCGTGTTTGGAGTAGCAATCGTGTATTTGATTTTGTCGATTCAAAATTTTACAGCAGAATCAGATGTGAATCAGAATTTCACACAAATTGGAACGAAGATCATAGAACCATAAGCACTTAATCAAGAGGGAGGAAGATATCATGGCTTCATTATTTGAGAATATTAATAAAAATGCCAGTCGTGTCATTAAGATTGTTACAATGCCTGTAACAGTTCTGACTAAGAAAGCAAAAGTATTGATTAGTCCGACCTCTATTTCTAAAAAAGTGACAACCGATTTATTGGCAGAGGCAAAAAAATTACAAGAACCACCACAATCGGTAAGAGAATATTATTTATTCGGAAATAATTATATTGCAAAAAAATTGTTGTATTTATTATTGATAGGACTCGTATTAGCACCAGCACTTTATTTGAACTTTTTACATGGAACCATTGAGTCGAAGTTTTTAGTAAAAGAAATGCCGATAGATTCGATTGACGTAGTAGGATATACAGGAAAAGTACGATTGGTAGATCGAAATACGAAGCAGTTGATGGTAGAAGGAATCCTAGAAAATGGTGTTCTTACAGGATCAGGAAAATTATATCATAACAATGGTAATTTGATGTATGAGGGAAATTTTTTAATCAATCAATTTGATGACTATGGTGTTTTATACCATGATAATGGAGCGATTGCTTATCAAGGTCAGTTTTTATTGAGTAAGTATGAAGGAAAAGGTTACTTATACACACCAGACAATACGTTGCTCTACGATGGTGATTTTTCAAGTAATCTATATTCAGGATATGGTACTCTTTATGCAGAAGATGGAACGAAGCAGTATCAAGGGAATTTTGCAAATGGATTGTACCAGGGGTCTGGAACCTTGTATGGTGCAAATGGAACGATACAATATTTAGGCGAGTTTCAAGAAGGACTTTATCAAGGAGTCGGAAAGTGTTATCGAGAAGATGGAACGTTATTATACTCTGGAGCGATGGAGGAAGGGGTTGCAAAAGGTACAGGAACTCTTTATGATATCAATGGAACAGCTATTTTGATAGGAGAGTTTGAAGGAATTACAGAGACAGCTCTTTTAAATGCAAAAGCAACAGAGGTGGGAAATGGAGTCGTACGTATTATAGATGAAGCTACTGGAAATTTAGAATACAAAGGAGATTTTTACGATGGAATGTACCAAGGACAAGGTTGCTATTATGTGGTAGAAACTGGAAATTTGATTTATGAAGGTGGATTTGATAAAGGAGTATATAGTGGATCTGGAACCTACTATAATCTAGAAACTGGAAACTTGATATACGAAGGTGGATTTGAAAAGGGCGTCTACGAAGGTTTTGGCGTATTGTATCATCCAATTTCTGGAAGAGTTCTATATGAAGGGACATTTGTGCGAGGAGATTATAGTGGAACAGGGATATCTTTCCAGGAAGAAACAGGATATAAACTTTATGAAGGTAGCTATCTTGCAGGATTATATGAGGGACAAGGAACTTTATATGATGAAACAGGAAGCAAGCTATATACAGGAGAGTTTTTGCGAGGAATGTTTAATGGAGAAGGTATTCTATACAATACGGAAACAGGATTGATAGAAGAAGAAGGAACCTTTAAAGACCATGTATTTGTGGCAAATGAAGAAGAAGAGGAAGATGCTAGTCCAAAAGGGGAAGAAAAAGATGCGTTACAAGCAGAACCTCTTGGTGGCGAAATTTTCATTGATGTATTAAGAATTCTGGAGTAGAGGAGAAGAATATGGGATTTGGCGTATTAGGAGGAGCTAATTTACAATGTAGTTTTGGTATGGCCCCATCTACTTTGATGGTGTTGCCTGCGGCAAAGGTAATGTCTACTATGGCAATGGCAAGTATTATGGACAATGTCCCTATGGTAAATATTCTGCCATTTGGAATGTGCTCGTCTCTAGCAAACCCAACCGTTGCATCAGCAACTACAGCTGCTTTAGGTGTGTTAACTCCTATGCCTTGCATTCCAGTGACAACTGCACCATGGGCTCCAGGGTCTCCAACGGTGCTAGTAGGTGGAAAGCCAGCATTAAACAATTCTTGTAAACTTAACTGTATGTATGGTGGTGTGATTCAAATTTTAAACCCGGGAACAACAAATATTAATGTAAAATGAGGTATCGTATGAAAAAGAGAGCGAATTATTGGATAACAAGTATCATGTTTATAGGCGCTCTTTTTTTGGTGCTGGGAATTCTCTATGCGAATCGTTCTCATGAAATTTCTGATGTAAGTGAATTAACCTACAATGATGGCATGCTTTATGGAATGTATCAAAAAGATAAGGTGACATACTTGTTTGAATACGACGTGGATACAAGTCAGAGCAGTCGTATGAAGGTGACAAATGGAACGATAAATAGTTTGACGGCTATGGGGAATGGGCAAGCTTATGCAGTCTATACTAGCGAAGGTTCAATATATCTTACTTCTTGTGATTTTAAAAAGGGAACATTAGAAACCATTACAGATATGAATGAAATAGAAGGAGAATTTTTAACTAGTAACCCATTACGAAATGATAATTTGGTTGTAATATTTCTGTATAGTAATGAAGTAATGGAATATGTTACTTATGAGTATGATGGAATAGAATTTAGGTGTTTGGATCAGGAAGAAGTAGAGTTAGGTCATCTTACTTATATGTATGATTTAGATGGTAATCTTTGGAGCATTGATGCAATGGGAAACATCTATCAAAATGAGATGGTATTTCACAACGATGGAAGCCAAATATCAAAAAGAAATACAGCCTTTGAAGCTTATGATACATTTCATTTTAAAAACTTAGATGACGGGAATACCTATCAATTAGTGGATGGCAAATTGGAAATAGTAGAATTCAATTATGAAATCTATCAATTTGAAGATCAACAAGTAGAGGATATTGAATTTGATGAGAAAACCAATATTACATATGGTATACTGATGTCGGCAGATGGTCGAAAAGTTCCTATTTTTTATGATGGAGAAAAGGAAGTAATCATTGAGTCAGCTATGATGTCTACTAGGGAGTTGGTCTATACAGGTATTTTCTTATGGATAGCTATCTTTTTCTTAGGAATGGTATGTTATGGAATAATACAATTTTATGTTCATAGGAAATTAGGGATACCAGTTAGTGTCATCATCAGTGTACTATTATTGCCAGTCAGCATACTTGGTTATTTTTGTGCAATGGAAAAAATGGAAGGCAATTTACTGGAAACACAAGCACTATATTTTTCAGAATATGCGTCTAGTGTTGGAGAATTTTACGCGAAACAAATAGATATGAGAACCTTTGAAGAAAATTATCATAAGGAGTATTTGTCTACAGATGATATTACCGTATATTTTGAACATATTGAAGTGGATTTGGTATATTGGGAATCGATTTATTTTTATAAAAATGGGGAACTTTACAGTGCAGAAATATATAATTTATTAAATGTTCCTTTAGATGAAAGTATTAATAAAAATGCGTACCGTATGATTGTAGAATCCTTAGAAAAAGGACAACAAACCCTAATCGAATATCGAGATAATGGTCTTGATGTTTCTACTATGATAACGCCACTTAGGGGATTAGATGGAACTGTGATTGGTGGTCTTGAGGTGGTGTTTGATACATATGAAGTTAAGGCAAGCTTTGAAGATCAAATTACTAGAATTCGTGTTATCTTGATTTTAGTATTAATGGCAATGTATGTGTTTACTTGTACTATTTGTTATTTCATAACAAGAAAATTAGGGAAAATCAGATCCACAGCCTATGAAATTATGAAGGGGAATTTTGCTGCGCGAACAAACTTAAAAGGAAAAAACGAAGTATCAGATCTAGGTAATCGTATGGATTGTATGGGGGTAGAATTAGAACATAAATTTTCCTATTTACGAAAGTTAGATGAAACTTATAAAACATTTTTATCCGAAGATCAAATTTTATTATTACATCTAGAAGGCGTGCTGGGGGTAAACGTAGGAGATAGTGTTACATTAAATAAACCCACCATGAGCATGAATAGGTCCTTTGAAAAAGAAATTTCTTATATTGTTCAACATCATTATGGATTTGTACAATTTTCACAAGAGAGTGCCAAAATCACCCTATTTGATTTTGAACAGGTAGTACAGATCGCTATTAATTTACAAGAACAGCAAAAAGAAGGAACGCTATATATTTCTGTTGTGAGACAAACTAGTAAAATGGGGGTAATTGGAACCACGGAAAGAAAGTTTATTCAAATGATTTCGCAAGATAACGAGTTTTCTAAT
>JAWXVF010000026.1:0-24534 GCA_044425555.1 Eubacteriales bacterium | reverse complement strand
CTTAGACTCCTCCACATTCTTATATTTCGTATAAAATAGATTTACAAAACCTGTAATAGGATCCATTTTACTAGTATTCCAAGCATGTATATAATATAAGAAACCATTTTGTTCCCCCATCTTAGCAAAACTTTCAAATTTATTCGTCAATTGATATGCTTGTAATAGACCACCTAAAGAATCAGCTCCTCTCTGCTTGTCTACTAGGTAATTAAGTTTATCAATTAATTGCTTCTCAAACTTTTGATATACTTGCTTTTCAAATTTCTGTCGGCCTCGCATAAATCCAAAATTCAAATATTCTAATACAACAATAGCATTATACTTCACCATCAGCTGTGCTATTACATGAATTACTTGACTTAGATATCCCTCTTTTAACTCTTTAATACCTTCAATCGATTCCCATTCTATTCTTGCTTTTTTACGATCTTGTTCTTTCTGGTGAAGCAATTGGTGGTAATCTACTTTGTAATCTTTATTTTTACCCGATATGATTTCATTCAAAGAAATTTGTTCCTTGATTTTCCCCTTTGAATCCACTACACAAATATAGAGTAAATTCCGTTCGCCTCGATCAATTCCTATTACGTGTACATCTTCCGTTTCGTGTAATAATTGGTTCACTTCTACATTAATATTCTTAACACCTTCCGCTTGAAAATTTAATGTTATAGGAACATGCAACTGAAACTTATCCACCGTATATCGTTTATTTTTTATTAAATCATAAGTAAACTTACTATACTTTTTAGGATTATTGGGGTTTTTATTCTCCACTTCTTCATTTGCCTTATGTATCACTTGGTCTTTCGCTGTAATACTTGCTTTACGATAAAAAATTTCAGCTTCTCCATTTAACTTATAAATAGGATTCTTTAAATTCCTTTCATCAAATAGCATCTTCCAATATAGTGTGTGCAGATTAGGGGTTCCTTTACTATACTCTGAAAAGTCTTTATTATAAATTTTAAAGAAATATAATTTCCCTTCCTCCACTAATTGGTCGATATAACTTTTCAATACTGGTTCAAATGTAACTTGATATGCTTGCTGGTTGATATGGTCTGTAAACTTCCCAAAATCTTCATATTCTTTGCTTTCTTTAAATATAAAATCAAAGTCTTTATATTCAGCTATCTGTTTTTTATAATAATCTATATATGCTACTAAATCTTCCTTGGAAAAATTTTCACCCGTTTTATATGATTCCAAGTTTCTGATACGATTAATCTCCTTAGGAAGATATTCATTTCTCAGCTCATCTAAATGCTTAGTTCTTCTTACCGTTTCACCATCAATTTCAAATAAAGTTGCAAGCAACCTTGCCGACTTAGATATTTGGGTATATTTCAATTTATAAATAACCTCATCATCTTCTTGTATCATTGGATATTCTTCAAATTCCTTCTTATTCTTCACATCCACAATGCCTAAATAATAGTATTGATTATCTCTAAATAGTAAACACCCTCTTTTTCTTTCTAGTTTTTCTTCCCATCCCTTCAACAAATATTGATTCCCAAAATTTAATTTTATTTTTTCCTGAGAATAAGGCTTCTTGCTCATATAATTTCTTGTTTTATTATATAGCAATGTAATCACTTCATATTGGGCTAATACATTTTCCAATTTCCCATAGAATACTTCCTCTTTATCCGATATGGTAATATCACACAAGAACGGTTTCATAAAACGTTGTATTTCCTTAGCAGAATCTAAATAAGCTTTTATCTTAGGAACCACTTCTTTGTCTTGTGCTAATCTATGTTCTGTAGAATATTCACATTGCAAAATAGGTTCTAAAACAGAAACGGTCTCTTCATACTTACGAAAGACTTCTGTTTCTTGATAATAATTACTGATGCTACTATTTTCATTCTTACTTTGTAGTAATTTATTTAATTCCTCTAATGTATAATACGTAATTGCTTTTAGCTTCTTGACTTTTTCTTCTTCATACTTTTGAGTATTTATTTTTTTCTTGCCAGTATATTCCCTATCATACTGTTCACTAATCGCCTCTGTTATTTTCCCCCACTCTTTGAATAATACTTGTGAAATCTTAGTAATCTCCTCACCGTTTTTCACATAAATTCTCTTCCAATCATATTGGTTAATTGAGGTGCATAATTTCATCATAGTTTTCACCACATCATGTTGTTCATTCACAAATGAATAAATTGCATCCAATACTTCTTGATCTGTTTGAAAATCATCTAACACAAAAGAAAGACTTTCCCTATCACTTAATACTTGTTTATATAATGTTTTCATCTGACCAATTCGATCGGATTTATCAACTATTTGATTGTGTAGATTAATATATTGATTAAGTCCTTGATACTGTTTATGAACACCATCCTCAAATCCTCCAAGAATCTGATTATATCTATCAATTCCTTGTTGAGTTACTATTTTAGAAAAATACTCAATCCTAAATACCTCATCTAAGCTACCACCTTCTAATAATTGAGCTAACTCATTTTCCATTTTCGCAAATTTCATTGCCACATCTGAATTACTACATTTTGAGAAAATTTGTAAATTATCAAGAAACATTGGCAAATTTTGATGTATAATTCGATACGCAATGGCTGTTGACTTGTCCTCATGTGAATACATATTTTTTCTATTTTTATGATATCCTTTAAAATAAGTTGTAAACTTATTAAAACTTTCTACTAAATTCAAATCTTCTTCTGTATCTACAAATTGGGGTAATATTTTACTAAATAATTCTTTCGAAAATAATTCACTAAAATTTTTATGATTCTTTAATTTTTCAGCAATTTGCTTTCTTAAATTCTCTTGGCACTTCTTAAATTCTTTTTCTTCGTTACTATTTTTCTTCTTATTCTTATATAGCAATTCAAATTCTTCTAAGTGATTTAACTCAATATCTTGTAAAGCTTCCTTTATTAATTCCTTGTGATAAGAATCAATAATTAATTTTACTTTCTTATAATCTTCTGCACGTTGCATATCTTCTTCTAAAATGCTAACTTCACTACCAACTCTTTTATTCTCTATGTACTCTGTTGTTCTTCCTTGTGGTACTAATTCGAATCTTAATGTTTTTGATACTGCATATTTATTTGTAAATTTACTATAGATTCCTTCCATGCTATTCCTCCTACTTTACTAATCTTAACTTGGTTTCCTACACTTATTACCTCTCCTTTATTTTACATCCCCCTATTCCTTTAATTCATAATACCCCAAATTTTCTTTTAACAACAATTCCATCCTCTTTCTAGTTTCTTCTGGTTTTATCACCTCTACGTTCCCTAGTCCAATCAGCCAACCTAATAACAAATTCGTATCTGCTGCCATAAATGTTATAGTCACTATACTTTGTTCATCTACCTCCTCCACCTTTTGCATCATTATATTTTTACCAAATTGATCAATAAATGCACCGACTAAATGTTCATTTACTTTTACACTAATTAAGCGTTCTACTCCATTAAACATACCTACTCTTCTAGCCACATAGGTACTCGCATCAAATTGATGAAATTCCTCCTCTCCTTTTCTTCTAATATCCGTTAACTCCATTGCACTTAATTTATCTACTCGATAACAACGACTTTGTAACTTGCCATTTCGTTCTTCTACATCATACCCATACAGATAGTATCGTTCATTTGCCCAAATAAGCCCCCAGGGATTAATAGAATATCGCTTCTCTTGTCCTTTCACTAATTTCTTTTCTTTATTCCATTTCATATAATCAAATTTTATCTGCACCTTGCATTTCAAAGCTTCTTGTATCATATTCACTAGCTTGAGAATCTTCGTATTTTCAGCTTTTGTTGTGCTTATCCCTAATACATTTCGTTCTAATTCCATAGCTTCGTAGCAACTACACATTTTTTTCAATTTTTTATTTAATTGTTCTGCAATTGTCTTTTCTACAAAATTAGAAGCATTCACTGCATCAATTAATAATGTTAATTCCTCTTTTGTAATTTCCCTCTCTGCAATAAAATACTTTGCATTTCTTCCACGTCCCCTATGTAAATTAATATCTAATTCATATATTAATTGCTTCATATATTTTAAGATTGTTTCATCACTACATTCATGATCCATCTCATTCATATAACTGAGAATCTCTTGCATAGAAAGTGGATGCTTCTGGTCGGTATATTGATATAAAATCTTAAGCAAAGCTAATAAATTGCTATGATTATTCTTTTGCTTCATATTTTCTCTCTTTTACAACACAATTTTTCTTTTATTCTATCATATTTTCTGACATAAATCATCGAAATTTTTCGTTATTTTCATATGTTTTGATAATATTTGCAGAATTCTTTCTCTCAAAATCCACTAAACTATTCATCACACTTGTTAATAGATACATTAATCTTGCCACCAACCTGCTTTCTAACTTATCAGGTTCTATTTGCATCCAATGCGCTAGCTGATTCCTATAATTAAATCCTATTTTTTGTTGCCCATCTGTTAACAAAAAGTATCTCAAATGTTTCAATTGATATTCTCCAAAAATATCTCTATATACCGTATTTCCCTGAGACAATAACTGACCTAACGTAACTTTTGCCATAGCTATATAGGTTTCTTCTTTTTTCAATTCATAATATAGCGAACGCAATAATTTTTCAATATAGCCACATATAAATGTAGCCGCACCATAACATACGGATTGCTGTAGCAAGGGCTCCACTTGTTTCCCATCCCCATATACATTCTGCAACATTTGGTACAGCAAAAGGAATTCTTGCTCTAATTCTCTAGTCTCACAGCCATAATATTCACCAATGTCCTCAAGTAACGAAATATACCAACTCCTACTCTCTTGAAAAAGAGTCACATCTCTTAATATCTCCTCGATTCTAGCACCACCATCATCTACTATCTTAGCCAGTAAATTTTGATGAGATACCTTATAATAATTGCAATTCACTAGATTTGTTGCATCCACATCCCCACAAGTATTATAGTCTATAGGAGATTTATTTAAGTCAGCCTTCCATTGATTCTCACAATTATTGTGGGTAATGGCTAACAACTTTTTCCTTAGATCTTGTTTCCTATTCACATGTTCTTGAATACTAGAAAAAGAGTCTTTCCCTATCATTTGATGTCCTGTTTTCATTAAATGGTTTTCCCTAAGTATTTCCGTTTCAACATAATACGCTTGAAACTGGGTGAGTCGATTATCCTTTATCTTTCTCAAAAAATCGAGTACCTCTTTTATTTTCAGTTGCATTGTTACTACATTCTCATCCGTTATTTCTTGGCAAAGATTTTCCACATAACAAACAATCAAGTCTACTGATTGTTTTAATTCCTTAAATAAACTATTTGGCTTGCGAAGCTTAATAGAAACAATTACTTCATATAAGTATTGTGGATTCAACTCTAAATTCAAGTTCACATTTTCTTCTGAAAATAATTCCTTGAACATACTAATCTCTTTTTCCAAACGATTTTGAAATCGATCGTAATCGTAAAATAATTTATAAGAATAATGATGAATCAAATATAAGAGTACATCCCCATCCATCTGCCTATGATATTTTGTATAAGTATCATACGTAGCGTGTACATACTTCTGATTCTCTTCTTTTGCAAGCAATACTTGATAATTTACATTAATAAATGCTACTAATTCACTAGGTTTTATCCTCCTATACAAACCACTTATTTTTTCTAACAAACTATTTATTTTTAATTGATTCACTTCACTACTTATACTTGGTATATATTTTTTATAGGAAATCATTTTTTTCAAACTAAAGTAATCAATATAATGATCCAAGGTAGCAATTCTTACAAGTGGATTCTTGGTAAAATACTCTATAATAACATCTACACACTCTACTAAATCCATAATCTCTATATGAATTACACGATTATCATTAACAAAAGGATTAAAGGTTAGATGCGTTGCACTTCTTTCTAAATATTGTAAGACATTCCCCATGCTTTCTCCATATATTCCTACTTTAATAAGCTTTTTTATAGCTATTCTATCACAATGCTCTTCTTTTCGTCTATCCTTTTCCACTTTCTACAAATTCCAAAAAGTCACTTGCTTTTTCTTCTTAATTCCTATATAATTACCCAAAGAAACTTTTATGTACTATTAATGCTAACAAAACAAATATTTTTCTAAATGGACAGTTCGCAACCCTCCCTGTCCAAGGGAACCCTCTGCAATTTCTACTAGAGGCACCCTAAACAAAACTAGGTAAACTACAGGATAGTTATGCCTTTTTTCAGGTGTACTATCCTTTTTTTATGGAAAGGATATCTTTACGTATGTATTATTTAACTGCCAAAGCCGATTTTGATTCTGCCCATTTCCTTCTAGGACACAAGGGAAAATGCTCTAATCTTCATGGACATCGTTGGACAATTATTGCGAAAATCGCCGGAGAATCTCTCATAGAAACAGGGGAAGCAACTGGTATGATTATAGATTTTGCCGATTTTAAAAAGATTCTACGAGGATTAGCAGATGACTTAGACCATAAACTTATTGTGGAACAAGACAGCTTAAAACCAGCTACTTTAACTGCCCTTACATCAGAGAATTTTGCTATTGTAACTGTTGATTTTCGCCCTACTGCTGAAAACTTTGCAAAATATTTTTATGAGAAGCTTAAAGAACATCATTTACCAATCTACGAAGTATCTCTTTACGAAACACCTGATAATTGTGCTATTTATAAGGAGACACCCTAATGCATATTGTAGAAAAATTCATTAGCATTAACGGGGAGGGACGTTACGCAGGAGAACTTGCCGTATTTATCCGTTTCCCTGGTTGCAATCTTCGTTGTTCCTATTGCGATACCATGTGGGCAAATGAAGAAGGTTGCGAAACCTTAGAGGTCACCATAGAGGAACTTCTCACCTTCGTCATAGATTCTGGTACGAAGCACGTTACCATTACCGGCGGAGAACCCTTGCTACAGCCTACTGTCTTCCAATTATGTAAGGCACTTTATGAACAGCATCTACTCATAGAAATCGAAACAAACGGTAGTGTGGATCTAAGTCCTTTCCTAGAAGACATCCCATTTGTTTCTTTTACCATGGATTATAAAATGCCTAGCAGCCATATGGAAGAACACATGCATCTTCCTAATCTTGCTCTTCTACGTCCTAGTGATACCTTGAAACTCGTTTCAGGATCTAGCCAAGATTTAGAAAAAGCATTAGAACTCATTCCACTAGTAGACAACGATTTACCAATCTATTTAAGTCCTATATTTGGAGAAATAGAACCGTGTGAAATGGTTGATTTTATAGTAACTCATCAATTAAGTAGATTAAAACTACAACTGCAACTTCATAAATTTATCTGGCCTCCCGAGGCACGAGGTGTATAATGGCAATTAATCAAGACAAAATCAAAGAACATATTCGTGGTATTCTAGAAGCCCTAGGGGATGACCCCACTCGATCTGGTCTTCTAGAAACACCTGACCGAGTGGCTAGAATGTACGCGGAAGTATTCGAAGGAATGAATTATACCAATACTGAAATTGCTACTATGTTTACTAAAACATTCGAAGAGACTAATTGCCACGAATACCAAGATTTAGTAGTAGTCAAAGACATAGAAGTCTTTAGCTACTGCGAGCATCACCTAGCATTAATGTATAACATGAAGGTAACAGTGGCATATCTTCCAAATGGTAAAATATTAGGATTATCCAAAATTGCAAGAGTTGTAGATATGGCTTCCAAACGATTGCAACTTCAAGAACGTCTAGGACAAGATATTGTAGAAATAGTAAGCATGATTACAGATTCCACTGACATTGCCGTTATAATCGAGGCTAGTCATAGTTGCATGACTGCTAGAGGCATTCAAAAAACCAATGCCAAAACCTACACTACTACCTACCGTGGAGCATTTCAAACAGATACTGCTTTGCAACTCAGAATTCAATAATAGACATTTATTTATGTTGCAATCAGATCACAGAAGAAAGGAATATTCATTATGAAAGCATTAGTATTATGTAGCGGAGGTGTAGATTCCACTACACTACTAGCTATGGTCGTTAAACAATACGGTAAAGATAATGTCATTGCTTTATCTATGTCCTATGGACAAAAACACGAAAAAGAATTAGAAACAGCACAGCTCATCTCTGATTATTACGAAGTGGAGCAATTATTTTTAGACCTTGCCAAAATATTTCAATATAGTAACTGTTCTCTGCTAAGTCACTCTACAGAAGAATTACCACAAGGCAGTTACGGCGATCAAACAAGAGATACTTCTATTCCAGTGTCTAGCTACGTGCCATTTCGAAACGGTTTATTCTTATCAACAGCTGCAAGTATTGCCCTTTCCAAAGAATGTGACGTCATCTATTATGGTGCTCATCATGATGATGTGGCAGGTAATGCTTATCCTGACTGCTCTAAGGAATTCGTAGATGCTATGAACACTGCTATTATAGAAGGTTCTGGGAATCAGATTTCCATTGAAGCTCCTTTTGTCACTTGGAGCAAAGCTGATATTATTAAAAAAGGCTTAGAACTATCCGTTCCCTACGATAAGACTTGGTCTTGCTATGAAGGTAACGAAACCCCATGTAACACCTGTGGCACTTGCGTAGATCGCCAAAAAGCCTTTACTTTAAACGGTGTCACAGATCCATTATGTAAATAGAAGGAGAACTATATGCGAAACGAAAAAGAACTAGACGGCATCAGCCTACTTGGTAACCAAAACACACAATACCCTACCGATTATGATCCATCCGTTTTAGAGGTATTTGACAACAAACATCCTGACAATGATTACTTTGTCAAATTCAATTGTCCTGAATTTACTTCTCTTTGCCCTATGACAGGACAACCTGATTTTGCTACCATCTATATTTCCTATGTACCTAGCATTAAAATGGTAGAAAGCAAAAGTCTCAAACTATATTTATTCTCTTTTCGAAACCATGGGGATTTTCATGAAGATTGTATGAATAAGATTATGAAGGATTTAATAAAACTCATGGATCCTAAATACATTGAGGTATGGGGAAAATTCACTCCTCGTGGTGGCATTTCCATTGATCCTTACTGTAATTATGGAAAAGAAGGCACAAAATGGGCTGATGTTGCTTGGCAACGTTTAGCCAATCATGACCTCTATCCTGAGATGGTGGATAATCGCTGATTGATTAATTTACTAATTTTTATTTTATCAAAAAAAGTGTTGACATAGCTACTATACCCATGATATAGTAGCTATTAGAAAACAGCAAAGGCGCTGAGGAATGTACCCTCAGTGTCTTTTTTGTTATTATACAATCAATCGAAAGGTTATGGTGAGAAATATGACAAACAAGATTCCACAATTATTTGGAAGCATGGTATTTGGCGATGCAACAATGAAAGCTAGATTACCAAAAGACACTTACAAAGAACTTAAGAAAACAATTGAACAAGGAAAACACCTTGAATTAGATGTAGCAAATATTGTTGCTACTGCAATGAAAGATTGGGCTATTGAAAAAGGAGCAACACACTTTACTCACTGGTTCCAACCAATGACAGGTATAACTGCTGAAAAGCATGATAGTTTTATTAATCCAGATGGTAATGGTGCTATCATTATGGAATTCTCTGGAAAAGAACTTGTAAAAGGTGAACCAGATGCATCAAGTTTCCCTTCCGGTGGATTACGTGCCACATTTGAAGCAAGAGGGTATACAGCTTGGGATCCTACTTCTTATGCTTTTATCAAAGATGGTACTTTGTGCATTCCAACAGCATTCTGTTCTTATAGTGGAGAAGCACTTGACAAAAAGACTCCTTTACTTCGTTCTATGGAAGCCATCGATACACAAGCACTTAGAATCCTTAAGTTATTCGGAAACACCACTGTTAAACGTGTAAATACAACGGTAGGTCCAGAACAAGAATACTTCTTAATAGATAGAGAAGTATACGCAAAACGTTTAGACTTAATTAGTTGTGGTAGAACGCTTTTTGGTGCTCGTCCATCAAAAGGTCAAGAATTAGAAGATCACTACTTTGGTGCTATTAAGCAACGTGTTGCTGAGTATATGAGAGATTTAGATGAAGAATTATGGAAATTAGGTATCTTCGCTAAAACAAAACATAACGAAGTGGCTCCAGCACAACATGAATTAGCTCCTGTTTTCACTACTACTAATGTCGCAACAGATCACAACCAATTAACAATGGAACTCATGAAATCCGTTGCAAGAAAACATGGTCTTGCTTGTCTTCTACACGAAAAACCATTTGCAGGTGTAAACGGTAGTGGAAAACATAACAACTGGTCACTTTCTACTGATACTGGTGTTAACTTATTAGAGCCAGGGGATACTCCTCACGACAATGCTCAATTCTTATTGTTCTTGGCAGCTATTATTAAAGCAGTAGATGCACATCAAGATTTACTACGTGTTTCTGTAGCAAGTGCAGGAAATGACCACAGACTAGGTGCTAATGAAGCTCCTCCTGCTATTGTTTCTATGTTTGTTGGAGAAGAATTAGAAGGTGTATTAAATGCTTTAGAAAACGCTTCTAACTACGATAACAAAGAAAAAGAATACATGGATATTGGTGCGACTGTACTGCCTTACTTCCCTAAGGATACTACTGACCGTAATAGAACTTCTCCATTTGCCTTTACTGGTAATAAATTTGAGTTCCGTATGTTAGGTTCTACTTTCTCAATCTCAGGACCAAACATTGTATTAAATACCATTGTTGCTGACGTATTAGATGAATTCGCTACTAAATTAGAAGGTGCATCTGATTTCAAAACAGCATTAAATGAATTAATTCGTGCTACCATTAAAGATCATAAACGCATTGTATTCAATGGAAACAATTACTCTGATGAATGGGTAGTAGAAGCTGGAAAACGTGGTTTATCAAACTTAAAGACAACTCCAGAAGCATTACCAGCATTTGTTGCTCCTAAGAGTATTGCATTATTTACGAAACATAATGTATTCACAGAAGGTGAATGTCATGCACGTTACGAAATCTTACTAGAAAACTATTGCAAGACTATTAACATTGAAGCTCTTACTATGATTGATTTAGCAAAACAAGAAATTATCCCTTCTGTAATTGCTTATCAAAACGAACTTGCAAAATTACTTACTAATAAGAAAGGTTTATCTGTTTCAACAGAATTAGAAACGACTCTTCTTACAAAAATTGCTTCTCTATCAGAAACTTTATACAAACGTTTAGAAGCATTAGAATCTGTAACCATTTCTGTAAAAGAAATCGAAGATTCTCTAAAACTTACTGTTGCTTATAGAGAACAAGTATTTGCTGCAATGAACGAATTACGTTGTGTTGCAGACGAGTTAGAATTAATGGTTGGCAAGAAATATTGGTCATTACCATCTTACTCAGATTTATTATATAGTGTAAACTAGTATTACGTAATTTCATATTTAATTAAAAAACACAATGGCGTGTCTAACTTATTTAGGTACGCTGTTGTTTTTTTATAAATTTTTGATTTAAAAGGAGGAAATGATTATGGATGTATATTCATCAGTTGACACAATGTGGGTACTTTTAGGTGCCGCACTCGTATTCTTCATGCAAGCAGGTTTTTGTATGGTAGAAACAGGATTTACTAGAGCCAAAAACGCAGGAAATATTATCATGAAAAATATGATGGACTTTTCCCTTGGTACCTTAGTATTTTGGATTCTTGGTTTTGGTTTGATGTTTGCAGGAGATGGCCCATTTATTGGGGGATTTGATTTTCTAATTCAAGGAGATTACAGCGATACATTCCCTACATATGCGTTAGTGATCTTTCACACAGTATTCTGTGCTACTGCTGCTACCATTGTATCTGGTGCAATGGCTGAAAGAACTAAGTTCTCATCTTACTGTATTTATAGTGTTATTTTAAGTGCCGTTGTCTATCCAATTTCAGGTCACTGGATTTGGGGTGGTGGATGGTTATCAGAACTTGGATTCCTTGATTTCGCAGGTTCTACAGCTGTTCATATGGTAGGTGGAGTTGCCGCTTTAATAGGCGCCAAAATCTTAGGACCTAGAATCGGGAAATTCGATAAAGACGGAAATCCTCGTGCCATTCCTGGTCATAGTTTAACACTAGGTGCTCTTGGGGTATTCATTCTATGGTTATGTTGGTTTGGATTTAACGGATGTTCTACTGTTTCCATGACAGGTGATGAAACCTTAGAATTGGCTTCTAAAATTTTCGTTACCACGAACCTTGCTGCTGCTACTGCTGCCTTCGTAGTTATGGTTATTACATGGGTAAAATACAAAAAACCTGATGTATCCATGACATTAAATGGTGCTTTAGCGGGTCTTGTAGCTATTACAGCAGGTTGTGACGCTGTTTCACCAGTAGGTTCTTTCTTCATCGGATTAATTGCTGCATTCTTAGTATTCTTTGGAATAGAGTTCGTAGAAAAAGTCTTAAAAATTGATGATCCAGTTGGTGCGGTAGGTGTTCATGGTATCTGTGGTGCCGGTGGTACTATATTAGTTGGTTTATTTGCAGAAGATGGTGGTTTATTCTATGGTGGTGGAGTTGACCTATTACTTATCCAATTACTAGGTGTAGTTGCTGTAGCTACATGGGTTGCAATCACTATGACCATTGTATTCTTAACAATTAAAAACACAGTAGGTCTTAGAGTTTCTGAAGCTGAGGAAATCAAAGGTCTTGATATTGAAGAACATGGTCTTGTAAGTAGTTATGCAGACTTTATGTCTAGCAAAGTGGATTCTTCTTATATCTCTACTCCTATAGAAGACATTCCTGTAGTATATGAAACCACTACACAAACTGCAAGCGAGGAATTACCTGCTACCATGACTAAGATTGTCATTCTTACAAAACAAAGTAAATTCGAAGCCTTAAAAACAGTGTTAGATCGTCTTGGCATTACAGGAATGACTGTTTCTAATGTAATGGGATGTGGTATGCAAAAAGGTGGCAATGAATTTTATCGTGGTGTTGCCGTAGAAACTACATTACTACCTAAAGTTAAAGTAGAATTAATAGTATGTAAAGTTCCAGTAGAGACAATTGTGGCTGCTGTGAAAAAAGTTCTCTACACTGGTAATATCGGTGATGGTAAAATCTTTATTTACCATGTAGAAAATGTCATTAAAGTTCGCACTGGCGAAGAAGGCTATGCTGCTTTACAAGATGAGTAAAAGGGATGTTGGTGTGCTTGATTTATGCTTATATTGCAACACCGCAACCATATTATATCTTACAACACGCTTTATACAATATGATTTATTTAAAAACGTTGTATCCCTTAATTTTAAGGTTATACAACGTTTTTCTATGCCAAACTCCTTGCACTAACTATCAAATATCACATACCTTCGCCCTCTTCCTTTTCCATCCATAAATTTTTAATACATTCATTGAAATAATATATTCTAGCGATACTATGTCAAGAAAAAGTACCACTTTTCCTATAACAATTATTTTATACTAAATATTTTTTTTGCATTTTCACACATTAGTAATTTATAATCATTATTATCTATCCCATCACCTTCAAAATAAGATTGGTACAATTCCTTACCATATGTATCTACTCCATCAATAGGGCTGTCTGTACCAAATAAGATTTTATCGGCACCACATACCTTGATTAATTCTTTTACTTTCTCATAAGAAACCCATGCAGTATCTCCATATAGATTAGGTTGTTTTGCAATCAACTGTGCAGCTTCCATGTTATCTGTTCCTAGCCCCATGTGTCCCATTACAATCACAATATCTTCATGATTTTTAGCTACTTCGTACACTATCTTAGGCGAGGAGTATTCAATTGCTGAATGAACTAGACATGGTAAGCTATATTTTCTACATAACTCAAGATATGGCTCCATTTTAGGATCGTCAAATTCTAACTGTGAATGGAAAGGATGAATTTTGATCCCTTTTACTACATCCAAATTCGCCACAATTAGATCCTCGAAACTTTTATCGCAACCCTCCAATAACGGACGTGCCCACAATAGGACTCCTAATTTATCCTTCTTGCGACGCGCAAATTCAATCGCTACCTCATTCACATCTTTCTGATTTCTAAAAGTCTCATCTTTAAGCAATTCTCCTTCACTGCTTACTTCAATCCCCTCAATATTAGAGAAGATAGCATAATCAATGGAATATTTTTCCATTGATTGCAAAATAACTTCTGGACTCATATCAACAATAGATGTGCATCCAAACTTTCCCATATGTATATGTGAATCTATGATCATAATAACCCTCCTAGTTAATTGTATGAAGAAATCGGATTAATTCTTCATTCGTACAGTACCATATATCAGATCTCATGGATATTTTTTTGCAAATTTCTTCTAGATGCTCCCAGTTATTATTCACATCAAATTCATAAGCATGTCCAAATAGATAAAATACGGATAGTTTCCCATCATCCAACGCTTTATATTCTTCTATTAAAGAATACATATTTGCATCATTATGATGAGCCGTTGGTTGTATTTTGTAAAAGTCAGTTGGTAGTTGAAAATCATGAGTAGCCTCTACAACTCTACCATATTCTAATCCATTCTCTTTCATAATGTTAATCATATCATCATCAACGGTACCAAATGGATATGCCATACCATATATTTCTTTCCCTAACAACTTTTCTAATTGTTTTTTGTCCTCTATAATTTGTTGCTCTTTCTCAGCATATACTTCATCTACTATGTTACTATGTGTCAATCCATGACAAGCTATTTCATGTCCTTGATAAAGAGACTGTAATTCCTTCGATTCCAATCTCTTTACCTTCACACCTTCTGTTTCCCAATACCCACTTTCATCTAATAATCCATAATTTATATTAAATGTAGCTTTCAAAGAATATCTATTGATTATTTCTATAAATCGCTTATCTTGCTCAATCCCATCGTCATAACTCATTGTAAAAGCCTTCTTACATCCATTTGGATAAGTAATGTCCATAGAACACCTTCTTTCCTATTTAATTAGTGGTTTCATTAAAGAATTTTATCGCCTTATCCCAAAAAAACGGCAAAGTTTCATGCTCAAAATCAGGATATAATAACAGTTCCTTCTCACACTGTAAATTATTATAGATTGCCATTTGTGTATAAATAGGACAAACTACATCTTTTTCACCAATTCCAAACAATACTTTCCCTTTGATTTTATCTACTAGATTATGAACATCTATGTAGCCTAGTTTCTCAAATACTTCGTCTTCCTTTTCATGTAATGGGTCAAAAAACCGAAAATAATCGGCTATTCTATAATTTTCTCTAGATGCTTGCATTTCCCAAGTTTTTTTATAATCGGATAAAAATGGATTCTGGACAGCTACTTTACTAACCTCTGGACATAGCGATGCACATGCCAATGCTAATCCACCACCTTGCGACAATCCCATTGCATACACTTCTTCAATACCCTCCATATTAAAGGCTATATTTGCAATTGAGAACGTGTCAAGGAATACATTTTTATAGTATATCTTCTCTTTACAATCCTCTACTCCTTTAATTACATGACCATAAATAGTCGTTCCTTCACAAGCCGAAAAATCTTGTGAACGTCCCCCTTGTCCTCTACAATCCATTGCAATCACCGAATAACCTTGAGAAACATATGCTAATTTTTCACTCCATTCTCCTGAATAGTACATATATCCATGAAATTGTAGAATCATTTTCCCATTTACATGGCTTAAAGGCTTTAGGTATTTTGCATAGATTCTAGAACCATCTACACCTATGAAAAATAAGTCATAACATTCCACATTTTGAAATCCTGTCTCAACTTCTACTATCTCTACTTTATAATCATGTCCATTTAACAACCCTTTTGCTTCATTCCAATAGACATCCATATCCTCTGGGCACATATTGGTTCCTAAATAATTCTGTAATTCTTCAGATAATCTTTTCACTTAATCACACCTATCCTTCCATATAATAATAGGATACAAAAGATACGAAGTAAATTTATTCCGTAATTTTGTACCCTTAATTTATCCTGTCACCTTATCTATGACTTATTCCACTTCCATAGTTAAGACAAATAAATCCATTTTCTCTTGAACATTATCTTTATTTAATACACCATTTTTCATTTCATCAACTAATGCTGCTATACTTGTCCAATATCTATGATGGAATTCAACTAAAAGAACATCTGGAATAGATGCAACACGTACTTCTTGTATCATTACATCTGCGATTGGATCAGATACAACTTCTTCATAAGCACTAGCAACTTCATTTGTTGGTATTTGTCCTGATTCAATAAATCTTTTAATCTGCATTTCTTCACTACCTAAATATGCTGCAAATTCAACTGCTACTGGTAAGTAATCTGAATGTGAATTTACACCAATTGCTTTTGAACCATAAAATCCTTTTAATTGGTTTGTATTTCCATTTAATTCATAAGTTGGTAGTACAGCCATACCCAAATCATCACCTAATACTTCTTTGTATACTTGGTAATTCCATGTACCATCAAACCATGCACCTAACTTATGTTCACCAATTAATTCCGTTGGATTAATTTCATTATCAAATGCTACTTTTGGATTTGTTTTCATATCCAATAAATAATTTGTTACAGCAACACCTGTTTCATTATTCCAATCGCATCCTGCTGACAAATCATTTTGATCTTCACCATAGATTGTACAACCTGCACCGTAATACCAGGAAGCCAATTTCCATCCCCCTGCCGATTCTAAGAAGAAGTTAGTAACTCCCTCCCCTAAATCTTTCTCAATCACACCTTCTATAGTCTCAACGTCTGTTTCTGTTAAAAGAGACTTATCATAGTACATAAAGTATGTATTATGTGTAAATGGAATTCCATAAATACTTCCATCATACGGATTAGTCACTGTTCCAACTACTGTATCAGACATTGTTTCTTGTATCATATCTACCGTTGTACCACCAAGCCTTGCTAATGCACCTGCCTCAACTAATTCAACTGTTTGCGGACTCAAAAAGAAAAATACGTCAGCTGCTGCTTCTACATCTTTTAAAATTTCTCCGCCTACTGCATCTTCACTAATCACTTCATACGTAAATGTTATATCATATTCTGGATGTAATTCTTGAAAAGATGCTGCCATCGATTCAATAGTTCCATTTGTGTGTTGATTTTCTGGTGTCCACACTTTAAGTGTTACCGCCTCCACCTCTACTTCACCATCCGTTTCCAAACTTTCTGTTTCTGCTGATTGATTTTCTAACTCACTACTTCCACATCCTGTTAAACCACTTAGTAATGCTGTTGTAACCATTAACATCATTATTAATTTTCTCTTCATAATCCTCTCCCATTCTCATTCCTCTTCTGTAGATGCTCTTAGATTATACTATTATTTAATACATAATTCAAGCATTTGTATTTACTCACTTAATACACTACATTCAATATAAAGGAAACGCAGCCCCTTTTTCGATTGTCAACTTATTTCGTTTTCAGTTTACATTGTATTGTTTATGAAAAAATTGCACTTTTTTCAATACTTTACAAAAAATTCCTCCTATCACTTGCAAAATAATTCACTTCTTGTTATCATATATTAGTCAATTTACATAAAAAATTCAAACTTATTGAATAACACAAGAAAAAACACATAAGAAAAGAGGTATTTATGTACAATTTAGTAAAGAGTATTTTAGCAGGTATTGCAATTTCTTTTGGTGGTGTTGCCTATCTATCCAATGAAAACCATGTAATTGGAGCAACACTTTTTAGTCTCGGTCTATTTATGATTTATCTATTTGATTGGAACCTATTCACTGGCAAAGCTTGTTACATTGTTACCAGCCCTCCTTCTCATATGAAATTAGTAGGAATTGCATTCATCGGAAATTTAATTGGTACAGCAGGTATGGCTTATCTTCTTCGACTA
Organism: Eubacteriales bacterium; assembly: GCA_044425555.1. Lineage (GTDB taxonomy): Bacteria > Bacillota > Clostridia > Lachnospirales > Lachnospiraceae > JAWXVE01. The sequence continues at coordinate 6,598 of JAWXVF010000026.1, read as the reverse complement.
ACCAAGCTAAAAAGCTTAATTAGAGTTGCAGTAGGTGTTGCAGAGTACAAATTACAGAACACTTCCTTTAGTGGATTCGTACTAGGAATTGGGTGTGGAATTATGATGTACGTTGCAGTAATTGGTTACAAGACTATTAATGATGGAGTAGGTAAATACTTGATCTTAATTATGCCGATTGTAGTCTTTACTATATCAGGTTACGAACATGTAGTAGCTAATATGTTCTACTTCTCTATGGCAAATGTATGGTCAGTAGATGTATTTATCTATCTAATTATTGTAGGTCTTGGAAATATGTTAGGTTGCTCTTTTATTCCACTTACAGAAAAATATCTAAAATCTCTTCCTAATCAAGGCAGTCATTAAGTGGCACAATTTCTAAGGAACTGCATACTCTAAATAATAATGTATTTAGAGGTATCTTATGACAGACAATGAACTATTACAAGAAACGCCTGTTCTAGCAACAGGCGTTCTTAAAATCACTGTAACATCTTCCATCGGTCTCATTCCAATTGAAAACGCTACGGTAATTATCTCACCAGCCAAAACTCCCGATGATATTCTATACCAAGTACTCACAAATGAATCTGGTCAAACTACTGAATTAGCACTTCTAGCTCCTCCCGTTTCTTATTCACAAAATCCAGAGGAACCTCGCCCTTATGCAGAATACGACATTCTAGTGCAAGCGTCTGGCTATGATGTCATGCTTGTAGAAGGCACACAAGTATTTACCGACTCTACAGCACTACAAACCATTTCACTTATGCCACTAGAATTAGAGGCTGATGTAGAAGAATCTATCTACATTCCAGACCATACATTATATGGTACTTATCCCTCTAAACTTCCAGAAGACGAAGTAAAGCCCTTAGAAGAATCAGGGGAAATCGTCCTTAATCGTGTAGTCATTCCTGAATATATTATTGTTCATGACGGACTTCCTAATGACGCACTAGCTAAGAATTACTACATTCCTTACAAAGATTATATTAAAAATGTAGTCTCTAATGAGATCTATTCTACTTGGAGCGAAAGTACCATCTACGCTAATGTATTAGCCATTCAATCTTTCACCTTAAACCGTGTTTATACAGAATGGTACCGTGCAAAAGGATATGATTTTACAATCACTTCTTCCACTGCATTTGATCAAAAATGGGTTTATGGTCGTAATATCTATGAAAATATTGATCGCATTGTGGATTCAATTTTCAACAATTACTTGTCACGTCCTGGTGTCATACAACCTATTTTCACTTCTTACTGTGATGGACAGCGTGTGACTTGCAAAGGATTAAGTCAATGGGGATCAAAATACCTTGGAGACCAGTCCTATTCTGCCATTGAGATTATTCGCTATTATTATGGAAATGATATGTATATTAATACGACTGAACAGATTAGTGGTGTTCCTGCTTCTTGGCCTGGCTACACCCTTTCTGTTGGTTCTTATGGAACGGAGGTTGCTACCATACAACGCCAAATCAATCGTATTGCAGAGAATTTTCCTGCCATTCCTTCTCTTCCTATAGATAGCATCTACGGCTCCTTAACAGCTAATTCCGTGCGAAAGTTCCAAGAGATTTTCAACTTACCTCAAACAGGTACTGTAGATTTCGCCACATGGTATGCCATTTCCAATATTTATGTTGGAGTAACGCAGATTTCAGAACCATCGTAAAACCTTCACATTATCTTTATATCTATCAACAAAATTCGCTGCGACTATCATAACAAGTCACAGCGAATTTCTAATTATTTTAATACTTCACTCAAAGAACAAATCTTCACACCTTCTGCCTCTAATGCTGCTCTTATTCTCTGCGTAAATTTTACAGCTTTTTCTCCATCCCCATGTACACAAATAGATTGTGCGTCCACATCTATCAATTTTCCTGTAATAGCTTCTATTTTACCCTCTTTTACTGCTCGTACCATGCGATAAATAGCAACTTCTTCATCGTGTATTACAGCCCCTTCTTTACGTCTATTCACTAGTGAACCATCTTCTTCATACGCACGATCCGAAAATATTTCACAAGCAACTTTTAACCCTTTTTCTTTTGCCGTTACAATCATTTCGCTTCCTGCTAATCCCATTACAATCAGATTAGAATCATACTCCGCTATAGCCTCACATATTGCTTCCGCAAGCCTTTTATCTTGTGCTGCCATGTTATAGAGTGCTCCATGAGGTTTTACATGTTGTAACTCTACACCTTGTACTTTACAAAACGCTGCAAGTGCACCAATTTGATATAGCACCATAGCTTTCGTTTCTTCGAAAGAAACTTCCATAGTTCTACGTCCAAATCCCACTAAGTCTGGAAGCCCTGGGTGAGCACCTATTCGTATGTTATGAGCCTTAGCCATAGCTACCGTCTTCTCCATAACTTGAGGGTCTGATGCATGAAAACCACAAGCTGCGTTAATAGAGGATACATGACCAATTACAAGTTCATCCATTCCAATTTTATAACTCCCAAAACTTTCTCCTAAATCACTATTTAAATCTATACAATACATCTTCTATTCATCTCCTATGTTCATTTCCTTTGCTAAGAATCCAGTATCTACTTTCCCTTGGCAAAATGCTGGAATTTTCATAATCTGATATTGAAAATTTAAATTAGTTTCTACTCCAAGTATTACCATCTCATCTAATGCACTACTCATCTTTTGAATAGCTGCTTCTCTTGTAGGTGCATGTACAATTACTTTGGCAATCATTGAATCATATTCTGAGGGAATAGTACATCCTTCATATAGATACGTATCTACTCTTATTCCATTCCCTGCTGGTAGATGAATGTGTTTTACTTCACCAGGACATGGCATAAAGTTCTTCTCTGGAATCTCTGCATTAATTCTACATTCAATGGCATGACCACGTAGCATTACGTCCTCTTTTGCGAAAGACAACTTTTCTCCCATGGCTACTCTAATCTGTTCAATAATCAAATCCGTTCCTGTTACCATCTCTGTAACACCATGTTCCACTTGAATTCTAGTGTTCATCTCCATAAAGTAGAACTTATCATCTTTATCCATAATAAATTCGATAGTTCCTGCATTTACATAATTTACAGCTTTCGCTGCTTTTAATGCCGCCTGATTCATCTGTTCTCTTGTTTCTTCTGAAATATTAGGAGATGGCGACTCTTCTACTAATTTCTGATGATTACGTTGTATGGAGCAATCTCTCTCGCCTAGAGCTACTATATTTCCAAAGGTATCACCGATAATCTGAACTTCTATATGACGCGGATTTTCAATAAAACGCTCTAAGTACATGGTATCATCAGCAAATGCATTGGCTGATTCACGTTGCGCAATATTAAATTGTGCCTCAAATTCCTCTTTCGTCCTAGCAAGACGCATTCCTTTTCCACCACCACCCGCAGAGGCTTTTATCATAATCGGAAATCCTACCTTCTTAGCTTCTTCTAGTGCCACTTCTACATCATGCATAGGTTCTTTACTACCTGGTACCGCTAGAACCCCAGCTTCTATCATGGTCTTTTTCGCTTGTGATTTATTTCCCATAGACTCAATTATTGTAGAAGGCGGTCCAATAAATGTTATATTGTGTTTCTCACAAAGGGATACGAATTTACTGTTTTCTGAAAGAAAACCAAATCCTGGATGAATAGCATCCACATCCATATTCTGTGCAGCAGCAAGGATCCTCTCCATATTTAAGTAACTATTTCTAGTTGGACCTTCTCCAATGCAAATTCTTTGGTCGGCAAGTTGTACATGAAGTGACCTTTCATCTTCTTTAGAATATACTGCTACACTACGAATACCAAGGTTTCTACACGCCCGAATAATACGTACTGCAATCTCTCCACGATTTGCTATTAATATTTTCTTAAACAATCCTACAACCTCCTATATTCTTTTTACACGGAATAACGGCTGTCCGTATCCAACTTTCTGCTCATTGCTTACCATAACTGCTTCAATCTCACAGTCATATTGACTTTCAATTTCATTCATAAGCTTCATAGCTTCCATAATGCAAACAGTTTCTCCCTCACGAACAATATCTCCCACTTTTACAAAAGCGGGTAACTCTGGTGCTGCAGCAGCATAAAAAGTTCCAACAATTGGAGACGTAATAAATAAGATTTCTTCCTCTTCTTTTTCTTCTAGATTCGCTAATTGTTCTGTAGCCGATACAATACCAGGTGTTATTGATTGTTGCATAGCAACAATTCCATTATTGTTCACTTCTTTTTTTAATGCCAATTCATATTCTCCATCTTTTACAGTCAAGTGTGTAAGGGATGATTGCTCTAAAATATCCACAATTTCTTGAATTATTTTTGTATTCATATTTCCATTTTCCTTTCTTCTATGATTCAAATAATGTTTTTAAACGTTGCGATACTATTCTACATTCCAAAACTTCTTTACATGGTGTATGAATTATTTTTCTCATAATATCCATCTCATTCATTTCTTTGATTATCAACTCTTGTGCTTCTTGAACTGTAATTGCTTTAAAACGAACTTTATGATCTGGTTTGCATTGTACTAATTTAGGAATATCTACTGTAACAACAGTTGCAATTTTGGCATATCCACCTGTTGTCTGTCTATCTGCTAGTACAATAATTGGTTGTCCATGTGACGGCACTTGTATCGATCCAAAAGCAATCCCATCTGATATAATATCTGATGATTCTTTCACAGATATAAAGCTTCCTTCCATACGACATCCCATTCTATCAAATTCGCCTGTTACAGTATATTCTTCACTTAAAAAGGTTTCAATACCTTGCGTAGTAAATTTATCATCCTGTGGTCCTAATACCACTCTAAGGGTTGCCGATTCTCCTCTGCATTCATGAATCTTTAGTTTTCTAGATAAGAAACAAGGTAAATAACGCCTTTTTATTCTAAAACCTACGTAATCACCTTCTTTTAATTTACGCCCCTTGTAACCACCCACATTACTTTTCAAGTTAGTAGAACGACTTCCCATAACCACTGGTACATCTAGATAGCTTGAAAATGCAATATATCCATAACTTCCATTCACAGCACCTTGCATTTCTAGAACATCACCTTTGTTCACGTATATAGCCGTATACATATCTACTGGTTTCTTATTAATCGTAGGGGTAAATTCTCCACCTGTAATCGCTATAATAGTAGCTGATGTAAATTCTATTGTCGGTCCAATCAATGCCACCTCAAGTGCTGCTTCGTTTTCTGGATTATCTAATAGTAGATTAGCAATTTTAAAGGAACGTTCATCCATTGCACCAGAAGTTCCAAACCCTTGACTTTGATAACCAATTCTGCCAAGATCTTGCACGGTAGTTAATAATCCACTTTTTAAAATGCGAAATCCCATCTAATCTACCTCCCCACTTCTAATGGTATGCTTATATGTTCCTGCTATAACTTCCTCTAGAATTACATCATATTCCTCACTACTTACTGGTACAAAACAAATGTATTGACCTGCCTGAAATAAGATAGGTGGCTGACTCTCTGGATCATACGTCTTAATTGGTGTCTTCCCTATTAATTGCCAACCTCCTGGGGAATCTAGTGGATAAATTCCCGTTTGTGCCCCACCTATACCAACACTTCCAGCCGCTATACTTACTCTAGGATTTGCTAGACGTGGTGTATGGATACGCTCATCTAGCCCTCCTAAATACGTAAATCCTGGCAAAAATCCAAGCATATAGATTAAATAATCTTTTGAAGTATGTATCTTTATTACTTCTTCCTTTGTTAGATTAGCATGTTCCATAACATTCTCTAGATCTGGTCCATATTCACCACCATAACATACAGGAATTTCATATACTACTTTTGCAGATGATTCTGTTGTAATATCCATTTCCATAATCTTTGAGAGTCTCTTTGTGATGTTCTCATAATTAATAATTCTTGGATCATAATGAATCAACAAACTACAAAATGCCGGTATCATATCAATCACACCCTCTATCTGTTGTTCTCTTACCATTCTAACAAGAGAGGTTATTGTAGCATTAATCTGTGAATCAATTTTCTCTTCGAATTGGACTAATACAGCACTATCTCCTACAATTTTCAGTTTCATATCTTGCATAATCTACTCCTTTTATCTAATTTTATTTTATCCAAATAGGGTTGCAAGGTTTCCTAATGCTGGAATTCCTAAGTATGCAGTAATAATTACAACCACTATACCAAGTACTAGTAATACTTTTGAATGTTTGTAGTTTTCTCCCATAATTGATTTTTTCTGAGAAGCGATTAAACAAACTCCTAATGTAATAGGTAAGATCAATCCATTAAATGCTCCTGCTAATACTAATAATGTTGCTGGGCTACCTACAATAATCATAACAATGGCCGAAAGTGCAATGAATGCAATTACAAAACGTTTTTCATTATCCGCAATTTTTTTATGAAATGTTTTCAGGAAAGATACTGATGTATATGCAGCTCCTATAATAGAAGTAGATGCAGCACACACTAATACTAAACCAAAGAAACGGTATCCGATTTCACCCGCACCTGCTTTAAATGCTTCTGCGGCTGGGTTGTTAATCCCTATTGAATTAGCTGTCAAATC
>JAWXVF010000207.1:0-3213 GCA_044425555.1 Eubacteriales bacterium | reverse complement strand
AAATGAGAAAGAAACTGACAGTGTTTAATTGTAGTTCGTCATTTTATTCGATGGTGGTTTCTTCAAATTAATCGAGGATGTATCAGGTCGATTTCTTCAAAATAGTCAGTGGACTTGGAGAAGGATATTCAATTTAACAAGTGGTTTAGACAAGAAAAGACCGTAGAAAACTACGGCCATTTCTAATTATGCAATAGATGCAACAGCAGTTGCTAGTGTGATTGCATCCACAATACTCACTTGTTGCTCTAGTCGTTCTCGGTTCCAGAAGGTGTCTTTTAAACTAGCTAATTCACACCCCACTTGCCAAGCAGGGATGCATATATAATTCCCATATTCATAGCTTCCAATTATTGCATAGAAGCTGGAACCCCTACCAGTGATTTCTACTTCATATCCAGTCTCTGTTTTATTCATTACGTCTACTGTGCCATACCATTGTTTCTTTTCATCTGCTTTGGCATGCACGTTTTGGCATAAAAATCTCATATAAAATTCCTCCTTATTGCAATTCCATATCATTTACTGCAGCCAATACGATATCAGCAGTGATATATTCCATCTTCTTTGTGTAAGCGATCATCATACAAGAACAGCATATTTTATTGATGAGACGTGGAATGCCGTTTGCAGCATTTGCAATGGCTTCCAGTGCGTTTTGTTCAAAGACATCTCTTGTGCATTTAGCACCTAGTAGCTTTGTTTTGATGTATGAAAAAGCTTCTTCTTTACTTAGTGAATCAATCTGAAAATTCATGGTAATTCTCTGACGCAAGGGTTCATTTGCATTTAGGCGAAGGGTATTATGTAATTGTGGTAGACCTACGAGAAGCATTACCGCACGATCTCTGGAATCCATTTCGAAATTGAATAGCATTTTTAGATCATTTAAAATTCCATTGCTGATATAATTCGCTTCGTCAATGATAATCACTGGTGTAATGCGTTTTTCAACGGAATAACGGGTAATTTCTGCTTGAATATTGCGAAAGTTATCTTGCTTACGAAACACGGATTCTAATCCTAACTGTTCTGCCAAATGTTTATAAAAATCATTTACGGTTAAAGTAGAAAGCGAAGTGTAGGTCACCTTGTAAAGAGACGGATTTACTTGTTTCATATAATGTCTAATTGCAGTAGTTTTTCCACGACCTGGACCACCAGTAATGAGTCCGAATCCTTTATTGTTCAAAAGATAATCTAGTCGTAGTCTTAATTCTTTATAATCAGTAGTTTCCATTAATATATCATGTGTATTCTTGATAAATGGATTGAAATCCATTCCAAAATGTGCGGTGTAATCGTGCATTATTCTTCTCCAATCAATCTTATTTTTTCGCGTTTGATATGTGCGTTTTCATGTTTGTTTAACAGTTTAATAGGTGTGGCTTCTCCTGTTAATGGGTCTATAACGTATACTTTCTCGAAGTCCTTTGAATAGCGAATGGTAATCCGTTGTTTTGCATAGCGATAGGGAACTTCATATTCTATTTCTTCTAGAACAATGACATTGTCTGCAGTGACCCGCCGTTCATATTCCAATAAAAAGGAACGTTCAATTGTGGCATCGGAAAGTCTCTTGATAATAGAGGCTTCTTCAAAGAATCGTTCTTTTGGTGATAATCCATTTAAGGAAGTATGCAAGGTTGTTTGATATTCTTGCACATAATTCATAAGGCTGGTCTGTAATTCACTCAATGCGTGAAAGTTTTTCATTGAAAGACTCGCCATCCAATGATCTTTCATGGTGCGAAACCATCGTTCGATTTTCGCTTTTCCTGTTGGAGTGTAAGGTTGATTATAAATTAGTACACATCCAATGCGTGCAGCAAGTAACTCCATTTGCTTGTTTTTGTATGGCGATCCATTGTCGAACCCTAACATTTTAGGACAACCAAAACGAGTAACCGCAGATTTCATAACAGACATTAGATTTACAAAGTTGTCATGAAAGAAAATATCAATTCCAACAATCATACGAGAGGCATCATCAATGAGGGCAATGATATAAGTACGTTGTTTTTTACCATCAATCGTAAGATAGGGACCGACACTACTATCTCCATACCACACTTCGTTGATATGTTCTCTTTCGTAGCGCCTCATATCCTTACCAGTACTGAATTGCTGTTCTCGTTTCATCTTGTTAATAAAGCGATTAATGGTAGATAAGGAAATTTCCTTTGGTTGAATGGTTCCATTTTCAATTAGTTTTTGATGAATTAAAGTTGCGGGTAATCTAGGATACTCTTTTTTTAGAAATAAAATCTGCTCTCGTATATCCGTATCAATCTTTCTTTGTAGACCTGTATCAGAGCGTCTCTTGGGGAGTAATGCATCAAACCCACCAACGTTGTAGTAGTAGAACCATTTTTCAATAGTAGAGGCAGCGACCTTCGTATCTTCTCCTCGTGGATTTTTGTATACCTTAGTTGAGGCATCACGAAAAAAACCTTGCAAAGAAGTAGAAGTCTCATCTAGACCGCTAATTGCTGGTGCAATGATTCCATAGCGAAACAAAGCTATTTTTTGTCTTTCATCATCTGTCATAAATCAAATCCTCCTGAAATTTTATAGTATAACGTTACTATAAATGGAGAAAAGAGACATAGAAAGTCAGGTTATGTGGGTAAGGTCAAGAAAGAAATTTCGCCGTCGTTTTATTTGCATAAACTGCAAGTTGAAATGGTAAATACATAGCGAACAGAGGTCAAGAATAGAACTGGTTAAGGAAATATCATAGGAAAGCAAACGTTGCTTCCAATACTTTTTAAACATACGAATAATATAAGAAATATTACTTTCATCAATGGTTGGTTTACTTGACATCAAGTGCTCTTGTGAAAGCTGTTGTTCGTGGTTCTGGATAATAGCAACATGATCAGCCAATGAGATAGAAGAATAAGGAACGATATCAATTGGAAATAAAGCATGCGTTTTGTTACAAAAGCTGCATTGCACTCGTAAGATAGATAAGCGAAGCTTATCACAAGCACAAGTTTTGACAAAGCGGCGATAGTAGCCGTGCTTTACAAGGCATGCAGAATGACCACAAGTACACTGTAGATTGTGGAAATCAATAGAATCGATAAAATCATTGTAATTATTTTGTGAAATAGGGTTGCATTTATTTGTATTTATAGTTATCATTTTTATGACTTGATTATCGTAATGTAATTAAGTGGGTGAAAGATGGAGAATTACTGTCGAGGT
>JAWXVF010000285.1:0-6456 GCA_044425555.1 Eubacteriales bacterium | reverse complement strand
TATAAACGGAGGTGATTATAGTGAATATAAATACTGATAATATGGTTTCAATTTCCGAAGCCAATCAAAATTTTTCTAAAGTAGCTCGTCTTGTTGATGAAAATGGAACTGTGCTTATTCTAAAAAACAATGTTCCTCGTTACCTTATTACTGAGTTTTCTATTGCAAAAGAGGAACAAGTGGCTACAAATGAAGATGTTCTTACCATATCCAAAAGGCTAATTGAAAAAAACAAAGAGTCTTATGAGGTTCTTGCAAAATGAAAATACTCACAAAAGAACAAATCATAATGCTTCATCAAAGCCTTATTGAAAATACAGGCGGTTCACTGGGGCTTCGGGATGAAGCATTGCTCGATTCAGCGATTAACACACCATTTCAAAGTTTTGGAGATGCAGATGTTTATCCATCATTACTTGCCAAAGCTGCCCGTTTAGGATTCGGCCTTGTTAAGAACCATGCTTTTATTGATGGTAATAAACGTATCGGCACTCATGCAATGCTTGTCTTTTTGGAGCTAAACGATATCATAGTAGAGCATACACAAAAAGAACTCGTTGATATTATACTTGGAGTTGCTTCTGGTTCGGCTTCTTTTGAAGATTTAACTAAATGGCTTATGGAACATCAGTAATGTTTTATCTTCTACGAGGGCACTGGTTAAATTCTCATTTGCCGTCTTATATTCTTCTGCAAAGCTAACAGAAGCCTTGTTATACAAATATAACACAACAGTTGTAATGATCACCGTAATCAAGAAAATTATTCCCACTGTTACATCCATGAAGAATAGCATGATGCAAACTACAATTACATTTACGGTTGAAGTAAGTGCTGTAAGTGCCGCCTGCATCCCGTGTTCTTCGATAAACATAATTCCATTGGTAAGTGTTATCGTGATTTTCCCAATATTGTCATCAGTAAAGTATCCCATATTGATTTTCTTTAGTTGGTCAGCAATTTTAATTCTTTCATTGTAAAATACAGTGTAAATTGTGTAATATTGATGTTTATCCATATAATATCTAACAAAGATTCGTACAAGGATTCCTCCAACTAGAAAGCCAAAAACCTGTAATGGAAATGTTGGAGTTAATGTTCCGTCAATATAGTTTTGGTAAAACCAAAGAGACGCTCCAATCGGTAGGAAATTTAAGAAGGTATCAAAAAATTGTAATATAACCGATAGAATAAGTTTGGGTTGTCTATCTCCTGACATCTTATAAATTTGCTTAAATATTCTAAACATGCTTTTTACCTCCTAAATCCCAGTTTACACTCTTTTCATTCTGTGCCCATAATTTGTTTCATCAGATTATTAAACGTAAATTCTGTGATATCTCTATCGCCTATCTTTATTTTTCCTTCTTTCACATCCCAAAAATGCATCAATAATTTAGCAAGCGTAGACTTCCCACTTCCAGATTCTCCTACAATGGCACAGATACTATTCTGAGGAATGGTAAAGCTCACACCATTAATCACATCTTTCTCTTTATATGCAAATCGTACATCTTCAAATGTAACATCACAATTCATTGGAACCTCATTGAATTCTCCACTTTTCACATCATCATGTTTGAAGACAGCCTCAACCTTCTCTATGTTATAATTTAACATTGGAATAGATGGCATGAAATTCACTAATTTCATCAGTGGTTCTCCTAGACTTAATCCAAGCATAATAATTAATGTTAGGTTGCTAAGACTTAAGCTTCCTTGCATAAAGAAATGAATCCCTACAGGAAGAGGAATTAGCAAGGTACATGGTAATAAAGAATATAGCACTGCCATGGACTTCCATGTAACATTACACCAATCAATGGTGAAATCTCTCGCATAATTTACAGCCTTCTCTAATTTGTCATAAGATTTTGTTACTTTATTGAATACCTTTATGACTTCCATCCCACTTACATATTCTATTAAAGTGTGATTTAATACATCCTTTGATTCATAATATTCTGGCATCTTCTTAAGACCTACAACCATCATATATACCATAGGTAGCATACTAATTGGAATCATAATGAGTACAATTAGTCCGATTCTCCAGTCAATGAAGAACATGGTAATGACAGTAAGTAAGGTACAGCATATGTAGGGAACTCCCACAGATTGTGGAAATACCTAGCAAAAATATTGCAAGGTATAAATACTTTTTATTTTCGCCTGCATAGGCAAATATTTTCTGCATAATAACCTTCACTTTCTCTCAGTCTGGCAACTTTGACTCGTAAGAGACAAATTGCCGTGTGAAAAATCTTATTTTTCACACTAACCTCCTTCGTTTAAATATTACATATTTCTTATAAAAAAATCTTTCACTTTTGTCATCGTAGTTTCGTTTATTGCATAAAAGTCAACTAACTTCCCTTCTGATAGGTGCAATACATGGGTGCAACATCCTAGCACAAGCTCCATATCATGGGTAATAATCATAGTAAGCTCATGCTTCTCTTTATTCTTCACAATCAGATCGCATAATGTGTTCATAGACTTGCCATCTAAGCCACTTGTAGGCTCATCATATAGGACTTCTTGGTTCGTTCTTTGGATTTTAATTTGTCTTCCCTGCTGACTATTTCGCATTTTGCTTTCAAGCGCCCTGAGAAAATCTCTGCAAAGGTACTTTTCCCTGCACCATTTTCACCAATAATTGCAACAACAGACTGTTTAGGAATTGTCAGTTCTTCTATTTCAAGTACGGTTTTCTTTCCCCTTGTACACAAAACACCTGACACGGTAATTACATCTTCCGACACCGCCATGTCTTGCCTTTGCTTCACATCCTCAAGTCTTGTGACGCGAAGTCCATATTCTTTCAATTCACTATCCGTTTTATTCTTCAATTCCTCTGGTGTAAAGCATTCTCTTAATTCTCCATCCGCGAAATATATAAATCTATCTGCAACATCTAACAAGAAATAGAGCCTATGTTCCGCAATGATGATTGTATTTCCCTCTTCTTTTAGCTTCTGAATCATCGCTTTTAATCGTTCAATTGCCTCTGCGTCCATATTCGACGAAGGTTCATCTAAAACATATATTTTAGGTTCTGCTGCGTATATACTTCCACAAGCAATCTGCTGTTTTTCTCCTCCAGACAGCTTGAAAATATCTCTATCCATAAGCATCTCTAGTGAGAACTCCTCAATTGTTTTCCTAAGTCGCTCTGCTGTCTTCTCTTTCGGAAATGACAGATTTTCGCATCCAAAAGCAAGCTCTCCTGTGGTATCTGTATTGAAGAATTGACTTTTCGGATTTTGGAATACACTTCCACAGGTATCTGCAAATTCACTTAATTCGATTTCTTTGGTGTTTTTCCCATCTACAATGACGTTTCCCTTGATTCCGCCTTCGTAGAAATGTGGTGCTAGTCCATTAATCAGCCTCGTCACGGTTGTCTTTCCACAACCACTCAATCCACAAAGCACCACCACTTCTCCTTCTGCTATCTCTAAATCTAAATCTTTCACACTATATTTATCGCCATTGCTGGCATATCTAAAGCTTACATTCTGAAACTGAATCATACTGTTATTCCCCCTTTATATAAAAAACATGAATGCCAAAAATCCAAAAGAGATTAACAGTACAAGATAATCCCAAATTCCCATTTTGATATGGAAATAACACACTCGTTTTTTACTGCTTTCTAATCCACGAACAAGAGATGCTGCCACCAACTCATCCATAATGTGAACACAGCTAAACAAAAGTGGAACTAGAATGTATTCAGCAGTTCTGAGTGGATGACACAGTATAGAACCTAAAGAAAATTTTATCCCTCTAAACGCCATCGCATTGCTAATTCCACTCCACTCCTCTTTCACTGTTGGAATAAATCGCAACATCACAACGAAGGGAACCATCACAAGATTGGGCAAATGCATCTTCTCAAATGCAGCCATAAATTCGCTAATCTTGGTCGTCAGAAATAACATAACAAATGCCATAATAATGGGTAAGAACATACGAATCATCACAACCACAATGGAAACTGCTGTTGCCAGTGGATTATTTTCTATTCGAATAAGGAAATACCATACAATGAGCATCACTGTATAAAATGCAAATAATTTGATTCCCATACTGACCTTACCCAACAAACACAAAAGTACCGCAACGAAAAATACCATTCCTAAAGATGGAAAAAAGCTTGTGACCCCATATGCATATATACTTGTTATGATAAACACCACAATCTTCGACCTTGGGTCGAGCTTAATCTCCTTCATATTACACTAACCCTGCTTTTTCAAAATGTTTCTTAAACAACTTATTTGCTAGCATAATTCCAATGAATGCTCCAACAACAGCTAATAAGATTTCAACAACAATGAGCCCTTGACCGAAGATGTCTAACACTTGTTGGATTGCATCTGCATAAGACTGTCCATAGTATTCAACAGTCAAATCCATAAAAGTGCTTGTCATAAAGCAAAGCTGTAAATATGGCATCATCATTACAAGGTTAAATGCAATGTATGACATAGAAACCATTTTCTTTGATTGATACTTTCCACGACTAGCTACAAATTCTGCCAATAAACCTGCTACAATAGCAATCGGTGCTAATATTCCTGCGCTAGACATAAATATAATACAAAACAATGCTGATAGAATCAAAATCGCACCGAATTTTTGCACTTTTGATACATACATAATATATATGGTTGCACAAACAACACCAACTGGTAGTGGTGCCACTAAGTAAAGCACTGGAACCATTCCAAATATACCAACTACTGCGAACATTCCAACAAAATATAATGCTCCAAAAGCTCCTGTATATATTAAGTCCTTCGCTGTTAACTTTCCTGTTTTCTTTCCTTCAAATACTACTTCTTCATTGTCTGTGTTATAATTTTTTTCACTCATCTTTCCCTCTCCTTTTATCTTGTGCTCCATTTCGTCGCTACTTGTTGAATATTAAATAGCTTTGTGTAAAGTCCGTTTTTATCCATCAATTCCTCGTGACTTCCTTCTTCTACGATTTCGCCTTTGTCAAGTACAATAATCTGATCGCAGTCCACCACCGTATGTAATCGATGGGCGATAACCACGACTGTCTTTCCTTCCATCAGTTGGGAAAGTGCTTCTTGAATGGCTGCTTCATTTCCTGGGTCTACACTGGCTGTCGCCTCATCCAAAAGAATAATTGGTGCATCCTTAAGTAAGGCTCTTGCAATAGAGATTCTCTGTCTCTCCCCACCAGAAAGCGTAGCTCCATTTTCTCCTACAATAGTGTCATAACCATCCTTTAACCTATCGATAAATTCATCGCATCTAGCCGCTTTGGCCGCTTCTAGAACCTGTTCATTCGTTGCCTCTCTATTCCCGATCAGGATATTGTTGTAAATGCTATCTTGAAATATTGAGGTACAATATGGCTCATTACATGCTCTGAAACCGCTGCATCTGCCATAAGATTGGTGGTTAATTCTGATAAATTCTTAGAATTAAATACGCTCATTGGCAATTTCCTGATATGCTCCGTTACGTTAATACGATTCTTCTCCGATTCTTTATATGCCGATACATATGTATTCTCATAGTCATTCACAGAAGCAAGAAAAATCAGTCCTGCTCCAACTAAGGAACCTGCAAAATAGATCCATATCTTAGTGCTATCGGTTTCACCACCAAAAAGAGGCTGTAGAAATTCCGAAAGAATCAATACCGTTGCAATATATGGTAGTAGCATAGCGAAATTCGTCAACATACAAGCGATCCACTCCTGTAGAAATGCGCACTGCATTGGAACTAGTGTACATAGTTTTCATCAGTATCCCACCAATTCCTGGCACCAACATCAGATAGAATGCAAAGGTAGTTAAGGTCTCCACATAATCATTAGTTGTTGTCATCAACAGAATACCAAGTGGTAGGATAAATAAATATAAGTTATTTATCAATGTCAAATATAAAGAAAATGGTGTTTTCCATTTCATGGTATACTCCAAAGTTGCTTCTGTCGCATGCTCAATGGTCTCCCTTAATGAACGAAAAGAATGAATAGTTTGGTTAAATGCCTTGATAACGGAATTGCAATTGGCGAAATGAATGCACTTGCTAAATCTGGAATATTATGCGCCAGATACGTTTCTGTGGAAGCTGCGCATTCATCGATTAATTGGCGCAGCCTCCCGCTTCCCGCCGCCGTGAAATATCCCAGTGGTAACTTCATTGTGTGCTCTAGTGCTGCCTTTCGAAGATTCTTGGCAATACGAAATGCGGATACGTGAGCCATCAATAACCCTGTTAAATAAATTGCCATGGTTGCGCAAGCCCATATCACCGCAAGCAATGCATATTTATTGATATTGCCACTGTTTTCAAAATTCGGATAAACCGCGATTACCTCTTTCGCCACCATCCAGATATAGTACACAGGTAGGATGGCTTTTTTTTTTGTTTTTTTCCATTATTTAACCCTTTTCGAAATTATTT
>JAWXVF010000025.1:0-24780 GCA_044425555.1 Eubacteriales bacterium | reverse complement strand
CGAATCCCTTTCTCGCCACTAAAGGAGTTCTGCAAACATAATTGTTTGTGGAGCTTTTTCTTTTTATATCCGATCTACAACAACTCCTTTTGTGTGGCATCTCCCTTTACACCACAAAAATACCCCAAAACAATTGTTTTGAGGTATACATACGTTCCGTATATTCTTTATAAAAATTCCTAACGTTTAGAGAATTGAGGTGCACGTCTCGCTGCTTTAAGTCCATATTTCTTTCTTTCTTTCATACGAGGATCTCTTGTTAAGAAACCAGCTTTCTTCAATACTGGTCTAAATTCTGTATCTGCTTGCAATAATGCTCTTGCAATTCCGTGACGAATAGCTCCAGCTTGACCTGTGTAACCACCACCATGTACGTTTACCAATACATCAAATTTCTCTGTTGTTTCTGTAATGGTAAGAGGTTGACGTACGATTACTTTTAAAGTCTCTAAGCCAAAGTACTCATCCATTGTTCTTTTGTTAATTGTAACATTGCCTTTACCTGGTACTAGGTATACTCTAGCAATTGATTTTTTTCTTCTACCTGTTCCGTAGTATTTTGTTCCGTTAGCCACTGTAATGTCCTCCTTCTACTTTCTATTAAAATGTTAATACTTCAGGTTGTTGAGCTGCTTGGTTATGCTCTGATCCTGCGTATACGTGAAGTTTTGTAAACATTTGTCTTCCAAGTGGTCCTTTTGGAAGCATTCCTTTTACAGCAAGTTCAATTACTTGTTCTGGCTTTTTCTTCATTTTTTCTCGTAATGTAGTTTCTTTCATACCACCTACATAATCTGAATGGTGATAGTAAATTTTTTGATCTAATTTTTTCCCTGTCACTACTACTTTCTCAGCATTAATTACAATTACATAATCACCTGTGTCAGCATGTGGTGTGAAAGTAGGCTTATTCTTTCCTCTTAAAACCTTTGCTATTTCAGATGCCATACGACCCAATGTCATATCTGTTGCATCAACTACATACCATTTTCTATCAATTGTAGCCGAATTAGGCATAAATGTTTTCATTGCATTACCTCCATGATCTAGTGAGTATAATCTATACTCATTCTTCGGTTTCCTTAATGACATTCACAAAAGATTACCGGGGCATTGGTTTACTTTTTATCTTGTCATACTGAATAATTATAGTATACGTACCCATGTGTGTCAACTGTTTTTCATAGGTTCTTTAATTATTTTCTATTTATTTGCATTTCTATGCTAGACTATACTTTTCTATTATCCTATGGTACAATTCCATAAGAACTAATTACTTTCACAGTGATACATAGAATGGAGAACAAATGAATAACGAAATGATTGAAGCAATGCTACAACAGATGCTAATGGTAGAAGAGATGCAAGCTATGATGTTTACACAATATGAAACAAATGCTACTACAGGAGACCTTTTCTCCACAATGATGTTAGCAGAGTGTTACGGTGCTGGACTTGGATGCTCAGAGGATCTGGATTTAGCTATAGAGCTATTTCTAAAAGTAGCACCTACTTTCCCAATTGCATATTATCGCTTAGCTCTTCTATATAAAAGTCTCTATGACTTAGAGGAAGCCAAAAAAAGTCTTGCACTAGGTGCAGAACTTGGAAATGAAGATTGTATGGAGTACTTAGACCGAATTAACACAAAGGTCATTGCACATATTAACAAAGGCTGTAAATATTATCGTGGAAATAGCGTAGAGAAAGATTACGCTGTGGCATTAGATAACTTTATAGATGCCTCTATGGCAAATGATAAGGATGGTCTCTATTGGTTAGGATATACTTTACAAGAATTAGGAGAAGAAGAGCTAGGATTTACTTTCCTATTACAAAGTGCTGACTTAGGAGAAGACACCTCTCAAAACTGTATTGGTAACGCCTATCGTTTTGGACAAGGCGTGGAACAAAATGGTGACTTAGCATTTCAATATTATGAAATGTCTGCTGCTCAAGACAACGTAATCGGTATTAAAAATTATGGTATCTGTTTTCGAGATGGCATCGGTACACAAGTTAATAAAGAAAAAGCTTTTGAACAATTTCTAAAAGGTGCTAATTTAGGGGATGCCGTTTGCCAAAATAATGCAGGATATGCCTACGATTGTGGAGAAGGTGTAGAAGAAAACCCTAAACTTGCTTTTCAATATTATGAAATGTCTGCTGCTCAAGATCATGCACCTGCTCTATATGCTTACTCTTATTGCTATCAACTTGGACGAGGTACCGAAATGAACTTAGAAAAAGCATTTGAACATTGCTTAAAAAGTGCTAATTTAGGCAATCACATGGCTCAAAACAATGTTGGATATGCTTATCAAGTGGGTGAAGGCGTAGAACAAAACGATGACTTATGTTTTCAATATTACGAAATGTCTGCAATGCAAGGAAACCAAGTAGGAATCAGTAATTATGCTATGTGTTTTCGAGACGGAATCGGTACACAAGTGGATCACAATCGTGCCATTGAATTGTATCAACAGTCAGACTATGAGCAGGCTATAGAAGCTTTGAAACTATATGCAGAAGGACACTTTCAATAATCACAGATCAATAAATCTATCCTATCACTCCTCTATACTAATGTTTTCAAAGTAGATTTATCAGACATCCCACACTACTAACAAAACCTCAATTCCATAAGAATTGAGGTTTTGTTTTCATTATTATGAATTGTCCATTAAAAATCTATTCTACATTCTACAAGGTATTAATTCTTTTTATTATTTCATCGTCCATTCTTCAAACTTCACATCTTGACGATAAAAAGTATTACCAAATGTAACATCTGTTGGTATACTAACCTTCTCTTTGTTAATAAATACCGAATGATTCAATGTAAAAAGTGGTACTTTAAAATAAAGCTCATCTTCTAAATTCTGTAATTCCACTAAAATAGAATCAATTTCGTTAGGATCTACTGCTGATGATAACGCATTGATGTATGGTTCAAAATCTGTAGTTCCACCAAAAATATTTTTAAAATTGACATTATCATCATCGTATTCTGCGTACCATTCCAATAAGCTAAAAGCAGAAAGCCCCTTCAACGCTAAATCATACTCTCTTTCATTGTACAATTCACTACCTGCACCCACTTTAAATAATTCCACTGTAAATCCTACCTCTTTAAGATTAGCCGCAACTTCTTCCATAAAATTCATAGAGATATCATCTGAATAATAATAAGTCAAACGTAATGGTCTATTAATATCATATTGGGATTGTGCTAACAATTCTTTTGCCTTTTCAAGATTATATTCAATATCCGAATCTAAATCAACGTATGCACTATGACTCATTGGAACCCCTGTATTAATCAGTGTACCTGTATTTAAGTATACTTTTCTTAACAATTCTTCCCTATTAATTGCATATCCAATAGCTTTTCTCACTAGAGGATCTTGCATAGCCGTATTCTCTACTCCATCTACACCACTCATATTAAAGATAAAATAGCGATAAAATAATACATCAATTTGATACTCTTCCAATTTCGATATTGCACGGTAACTAATAATTTCTTCAATATTATTAGTAGCAATATAATCAAAATCTGACGCATTTGATAAAAATACCACTTCTTCGATTTGTGGCTTCACACCCTCATAATATTGATTTTGCACTAAAGTAATACTACCTTCTGAAACTAATTCTACTTTATCCACTTGATACATACCACATACTATAGGATTAGCCCAATACTCCTCATTATCATTTATCAACAGCATATCCGTCTCTTCTAGAACATGTTTGGGTAAAATAGTAAATTGAGCCAACACTTGCTCTAATGCAGGATATGGCGTATTCAATTGAATAATTAATGTATTGTCTTCTGCCATCACTCCTGCTAATCCTATAGAAGGATTCTCTTGGTATTCTGATGCCCCTTCTATATTTAAAAATGCTGTGGTATACAATCCATTAACTGCATCTGCTAAAAGAACCCATTCAAAACTAAAGATTACGTCATCAATAGTTAAGTCCATACCATCTGACCATTTAATTCCTTCTTTCATCTGAATGGTATAGGTAAGACCATCCCGTGAAATCTCTAGACTCTCTGCTAAATCAGGTCGTGTAGACTCAAAAGCACTATCTGCTAAAAATAATCCACGGTGCATTAATCCCAAATCCGAATTCTTCCACGGCACTGTAATTACATCACTAGAATTGGTACCAAGTGGCATATTAAATACCTTTACAGCTTGTTCTACTTCTACTGATTCAGAATCACTAGTTATTACTTTCGTGTCTATACCACCTGAAGGAATAACTAGTAAAAATCCCACTATGACTAGAATAATAACTATTCCAATTCCAAGATATGTTCCTATACCATATTGTCTGCCTTCTTCTGTTTCTTGTTCACTCACGTTTATTTTCTCCCATCTTATTGTGAATATATAGCTTATCGTTGTACGAACAATCTTCCCATTGTTCTCATTGCCCTTGCCCATTTCTCGTGTTTATTATAATAGTATTCCTATTATTTGTCAACAATTTAGGACTCCTTGTACACGGAAATGATGAGTGCATTTCCCATTTCCATTTTATGAAAAACTGTAGAATTCTATATTCAGCTTCTAGAGGATTGCCTATACAATCCGCTAGAAAGAATACTACTTAAAATTCATAGACTAACGCTGCATACGGTGGTAAATTACAAGGAATTGAAAATTGTTTCCCTGCATTCCATACTTCTTCTGCCTTAGCATTCAAAGGTAAGTTCTTACCTCTCCCCCCGAATATAACATCATCACTATTTAGCACTAATTTATACGTTGTATCTTCTAGAACAGCTACTCGATAATGCTCACGATGTACAGGAGTCATATTCAACACAAATAAAAGTCGTTGATTATTGGTTCTACCTTTTCGAACGAATGTATAGATACTATTTTCAAGATCATCTGCATTCATCCACTCAAAGCCTTCCCAACTATTATCAATTTCATATAGACATGGATACTTTTTATATAATTTTAATAAGGCACTTACGTATTGGTGCATTCCTTGATGTAACGGTTCTTGTAAACATCCCCATTCTAACTCTGTCTTCTCATTCCATTCACTTTGTTGTGCGAAATCTTGCCCCATAAAGAGTAATTTCTTACCTTCATGTGCAAACATATAGGCGTACCCTACTCTTAAGTTGGCAAATTTATCCCATGGATATCCTGGCATTTTATTCACCATAGAACATTTTAAATGCACCACCTCATCATGAGATAATGGCATAATATAATTCTCATATTCATTATAAGTCATGGCAAATGTCATCTTGTAATGATGATCTTTTCTAAAGTATGGATCTAATTGCATATATTCACAGAAATCATGCATCCAACCCATATTCCATTTGAAATGAAACCCTAATCCACCTTCTTCTGGTGATTTCGTAACATTAGGCCACGCTGTAGATTCTTCTGCTATAGTAATAGCACCATTATCGAGAGAACGAATCACAGAATTAAGGTGTTTAAAGAATTCAATAGCTTCTAGGTTCTCATTTCCACCATATTCATTGGCAATCCATTTTCCATCTTCTTTACCATAATTCAAGTATAACATGGATGCTACTGCGTCTACTCGCAATCCATCTATGTGATACTCTTGAATCCAAAATAATGCGTTCGCAATTAGGAAATTACGTACTTCGTTGCGTCCTAAGTTAAAAATCTTGGTTCCCCATTCCTCATGTTCACCAATTCTAGGATCTTCGTGTTCGTATAGGCAGAACCCATCAAATTCAGCAAGTCCATGTGCATCTTTTGGAAAATGCGCTGGTACCCAATCAAGAATAACACCAACGTCATTCTTATGTAATTGATCAACTAAATACATAAAATCCTCTGGTGATCCATAACGGGATGTAGGAGCATAATAACCAGTAACTTGATATCCCCACGAACCATCAAACGGATGTTCTGCAATCCCCATTAATTCCACATGAGTATAATTCATCTCTTTTACATAAGCTACCATATGATCAGCGAACTCTCTGTATGTATAGAATCCATCTTCCGTTTCATCTGGATGTTTCTTCCAAGAGCCAATATGACATTCATACACAGACATTGGTTCTTGAAACATATTCTTGTTCTTACGACTCTCTAACCACTTCTTATCACTCCAAGTAAAATTCTTTAGATTCGTAACCTTAGAAGCAGTATTAGGTCGAACCTCTGCATAATTAGCATACGGGTCAGATTTATATACTCTTCTTCCATCTTGTGTGGTGATTAAAAATTTGTACAACATATTCTCTTCTGCTTTAGGAATAAACACTTCATACACGCCTATTTCTCCCATGCAGTTCATAGGATTAGCCCATTCATCCCATTCATTGAATTCCCCTACAACATGTACTTGTACTGCATTAGGTGCCCACAGAGCAAAATAAACACCAGACTCATCATTTTCCACCGAAGGATGTGCCCCAAGTTTGTTGTATATTTCATAATGAGTTCCCTGCCCAAATAAATACAAATCCATTTCTGTTAAACGCACATTCACTTCTGATTCCTTTGAAGATTTCATCTGTCCCATTCTTGTCTCCTATTCTACTTTATCCTATTTTCATTTTCTTATAAAATCATGTTCCTTTAACAATATCATATCTTCCTTGTTGAATCTCTTTCCTAATAAAACATCCATAAAATGTGTAAAATTATTTTGTTCTGCGTGTTGTATAGCTTCTTTAATAATATTTTCTACATCTTTCATTGTAGCTTGATGTGCATTGGTCTGAATCAAAGAAATACGAGTATGTAATGCTAATAATCCAAGCTCATCTATTCCATATTCTAGATTATACGCATATTGCACACCATACTTTGCCAACGAATCATTATTCACCTCTTCCACATCTACCCGTAATTGAAATACTTCTTGCAAATCTTTTCTTCTTTTTAACAATTTCTCCAAATCATGCTTCACTCCTTGCAAAAATATGACAATTCCATGGTCACATTGATCAATATACTTAATCATGGTATTAATAGACTGGTTATTAAGATGTTCACCATTTGCAATAATTAACGCACCATTTTGCAACTTTCCTAATACATCGGATACATCTCTTCGATTTAATTGCTGTGCTGTTACTTGACCAATTTTTCCTGAAAAGTTAGGATTCTTCTCTTTTAATTCACGTACTAACCTAGTAGCAAGTTTTGCATTTTTCTCTTGAGAATCACCCGTAATAATCACATTTCCAATATTCGCTGCCGGAGAAATCCCCTCTATAGCATCTAGAATCTGTTCTCTACATTTTGGTAACTTTACGAACGATTCAAATAAAACTTTTTGTACACGATTAAACGTTCTGCCACCTTGCATTTGCTCAATGGATTCTAAACTCCAATCTGGTTCTTCTTGTTTCGTTGATTCGTTCTCTTCTACTTCTTCCTCTAAGTGTTCTGACTCCTTATTGTCTTCTTCTACTTCTTGCTCTAAATCTTCTAGTTCCTTATTACCTTCTGCTACTTCTTGCTCTAAATCTTCTGGTTCCTTATTGCCTTCCTCTTCTACTTCTTCGTAGCCTATCTCTTCTGCTTCTTCGTAGCCTATCTCTTCTGCTTCTTCATAGCCTATCTCTTCTGCTTCTTCATAGCCTATCTCTTCTGCTTCTTCATAGCCTATCTCTTCTGCCTCTTCGTAGCCTTCCTCTTCTTCGAAGTCGTCTTCTATTGCATCAACTAACTCTAATTTATCTTCTATAAACTCTTGTAATTCCTCTTCTCCTAAGTCAATGACTTCATCCAAAGTTATCTCATTCTCTTCTTCCTCAGTCATTGCTAAGTTACTCTCATCGTCTTCGTAAGTCAATTCATTTAATTCCATTAAAATCTCTTGCTTCGTAGCAGCATCAAATTCCGAAAACATATCGCTCGTGCAATCTATTACGTGTTGGTCAATTTCTTCTTTTCGCTTTTGTGCATTTTCTTCCTTTATACGCTCCCACTCCATTAGAATTTCTTCTAAATTCAATTGTCCCGTAATTTGCCGTTCTATTTCTTCACTGTTTGGTAGCATTAATCCAATCTGTCCATCTAACTCTTGACTTAATATCTGCGAATAAGGTTCACTAGTTTCCATTTTAACTAAGAATTGACCTTGTGTATTTACATCTACTTGTTGCTGGTATTCCTCTGCCACCTCTACCACTTCTTCTAAGAGAGATTCCTCAGAAACATCTATACCAACTTCTTCTTTCGTAAATATGTATTCTTCTTTCCCCTCTGACTTAATCTCTATAGGGTATAATCCTTTAGGGGCATATTCTAGTATCTGGTCATCCTCTAGTTGATTGTCTACTTCCTCTTCTAGTTCCTCTTCTACTTCCTCCACTACTTGATGTTTCACTTGAAAATATATTTCTTCCTCATGAATGGCTAAGCGATCATCTTTACGAATTTCTACTGTATCTTGTAAAATTGGTATCACCATTTCTCGTACATTACGTTCCAATGGAATCTCTTCTCTTTCTCTTCCCATTGCATTTATTTCTTCATATTCTACCAACCCGTCTGGCATAGATCCAGTTTCGATAAAAACTTCTTGTTCAACTTGATTTGACGATTCTCCTTGTAATTGATCCCCTTCTACTCCTACTTCTTCTGTATGAAAAAGTTCTTGTAGACTAGCAGCAATCTCTTGTTGTAGATTAGAAGTATTATATTCTCCCACATCTACTTGCTTCACTTGGATATCCATAGATTCCTTCTGATTGCGTTTCTTTTTCGCCTTTCTTCTACTTAGATCATATTTAGCTTGTTGAGATGGTGTCAATGTAACGTACATCATTTTCAATTCCATTGCTTTCATTACGTACTTTCCCGTACCAAATAATACAATTAATGAATCACACACCTCCACACATTGTGTTGCCATCCCAATTTTATAATATAAATAGGCTAGTTCATAATACCATTTTTCATCTGCATTCTGTTCTTTTTGTAAATATCCTTCTAATAATGTAATTCGCTCTTCTATAGAAACATCTTGTAGGATATAAATGTTATATAATAAAATACAAGCATTGCTATCATTAGGTGCTACAGCAAGAAACTTGTTGTAATATTGAAGTGCCTCTAGAATTCGTCCAAGCTTTATGTACACTTCACTTAACGAATAAATAGTAAATCTACTTTCTGGATTTTTCATTTCTAATATTTTTAGAATCCCTAAACACTCCGTGTAACATCTATTATACTTATATATTCTACTGACTAAATTGAGCATCTTTACACTTCTTACTAGATTCCAATCAATCGAATCTACAATTTTAAGTGCCTTCTTATACTCTCTTTCATCTGCTAACTTCTTAATCTGATCCCTTTTTATCTCATACTCGTACTTATTCAAGTTATCACCCCTATTAACTTCGATAAATTATTTCTCAATCATTTTATCATCTATAGTATGAGAATAGAAAAATCCCCCACCATACGACTCCTTAAGTTTATCATATGGCGAGGGTATTGTCAAAAATTTTCGCTCAAACTATGCCTTATCTTGATAGTTTTTACTACTTTTTCATATATCTTGTGTTATTACCAAATTTTTTAATTCAAATATGGAAGTGGATTCACTTGTACTCCATTAATTAACATCTCAAAATGTAAATGTGGTCCAGAACTTACACCCGTATTTCCTGAAAGTGCTATCTTTTGTCCTTGTTGTACATAGTCTCCTGCACTTACTAATACTCTACTTAAATGGGCATAACGTGTTTCTCTTCCATCTGGATGTTTGATGTATATTACGTATCCATATCCACTACCCCATCCTGCTTTCGTTACTGTTCCTGCGGAAGATGCCACAATAGACGTTCCCGTTGGAGTTGCCCAGTCATGTCCCTTGTGATACGTAGATGCTCCTGCAACAGGTGCACTTCTTGGACCAAATCCCGAAGAAGATGTTCCTCCAGATAATGGTTTAATATAGGAAGGCGGAATCTTAGTTCCCCTCTCTACAATCTTTGGAACTGCTTCCATTAACACCTCTTCTTTTAATATTTCTCGCTCTATCTCCGTATCATTTCGGAAAGTCTCTCGTACCACTACATTTCTACGACCAGCAGAAGGTTGTTGTAACGTAACTTGATCAATGGTATACCACTCGTCATTATCTACATAGATGACTGCTTCCTCGTATTCTTCTTCATAATAACTTTCACTTACATGAATCACGGTTAACTCAGGTTCTGGCACCGTAATAATCAATTCATCTCCTATGCGAATTAAAGAACGTTCACTTTCTAGAGTAGGATTAATCTCTATTAAACGCTCTAACGGAATATTGGTTGTCAATGATATCCCTGATAAGGTATCTCCTGATACCACTTCGTAGATCTGCTCTTTCTCCAACTTCTTCGTTACATCATCAATCGCCACGCTTACAGGTGTTAATTGGCTCTCTAGTAAATAAGCTTCTACTACTTCTACTGCATTTTGAAAGTAGATATCTTGTAATCCCAACTCAAAATCTTCAAATTCTTGTTCTAGTGAAAATTCCATCTCCTGTTCCGTTTGATCAAAAAACCGCTCAATTCCTGCTGACGAGAATACTTCTTGCACTTCATCAGACGGTGTTACACGAGCCGTTAATACATTTAACTCAGAACTGCTGTCTAAATCTAAAGATACTCTATATAATTTCTCATCATCATACAAGGCCAGGCTTCCTTCTAGTAACTCAATCACTTCCTCTACAGTGGTTAGATTAATTGTACGATCATTCATTTTCACTGTATAGGAATGATTCAAGGTACTCTTCTGATAAGTTCTTAATAATTCTTCTACTTGATCACTTATCTTACGAAAAGAATCTGACCACAAATAATAGGCTTCTGTTTTCATAATCGTAAAATCGACATCTGTTAAAAACATGGTGTCAAATTCATTTCCGATTTTAATTCGACTACTTCGTATTGCTTCTTCCATATCAGATTCATCGGAAGATACCGCTACCTTCATTCCATTAGCATACAAAGTGTACACAGTGGTACTTCCTGTAAATGATACATGAAAAAAAATCATAATCCATACCAAAATGGCAATTATGATTACAGTAATTCCTATGAATAATGTATATTTCTTATCTATATTTTTTTTCATAATTCCTATTATTCTCTATTTTCTTACACTATAACCAAATGTTCCAATCTTTTCTCCTAGCTGGTAGTATTCCCCATGAGAATATACAATCGGATTTGCTTTTGCTAAAGAAAACTTTCCTCTTTCATCTAAATACTGCTCATCAGCATGAACAGCAACCACTTCGGCCAAAAACATATGATGAGTACCTAATTCTTCTATCTTTGTCACTTTACATTCTATATTGATAGGACTGTCTACTAATAAAGGAGCTTTTACAATGTCTCCTTGTACTTTGGCTAACTGTAAAGTTTGAAATTTGTCTTCCTCACGTCCACTTCGCACCCCACAATAATCAGTAGCAAACACCAACTCCTTAGTAGTGAGATTGATTACAAATTCTCCTGTTTCTCTTACCATATCGTAAGAATATCGTTCTGGTCGAATCGAAATAGAAACCATTGGTGGGTCAGAACAAATCGTTCCAGCCCAAGCAATGGTTAATAAATTATCATTCCCTTTTCCATCTGTTGCAGTGACTAATACCACTGGCAAAGGATACAACATATTCCCTGGTTTCCACCTTTGTTTTGCCATTAGAAATATACCTACTTTCCCTTTTCTAAATCACTATTAAAATAATCGTACATTAAAATAACTTAAAATCGTCCAAGCCAGATTAATACCATCCACAATAAAGTCAAGTGCCAACAAAATCCCTACTGCAATCATACAAGTTTTAAGAGCTTTCACTTGCTCTAAAATGTTAGTCTCACTTGTTTCTGTCTTTTTCGCTTGATCTTTCAACCCTTGTACAACAACAGCTTGTACATTTCGATATACCTTCACACTCTCTGTGTGAATATATTCTCTCAGGCTATCTTCTGCCTCTTCTGAAATCTCAGAATCTGATTCCATTGCTAGCAGTTTCTCTGATTCCTCTCGAATCTTATCATCCGCTTCCATTCTCAAAAGTTCTGCTTCTTCTCTTGCCAGTTCCGCCTCATATTTTGCACGTTCGGCTTCTATACGAATCTGATCATCTGCCTCTGCTCTTAACCGTTCCGCTTCTTCTCGAATCTTATCGTCTGCTTCCATACGAGAACGCTCTGCTTCTTCTCTTGCCAGTTCTGCTTCATATTTTGCCAGTTCTGCCTCAGCTCTAACTCTTTCATCCGCTTCCGCTTTCGCTCTTTGGATAGCAAAATTCTCTTCTATGATTCTTTCAATGGCTTGCAATTGACCTCGTTGCATTTCCATATATTCTTGACGCTGTACTGTATTGTCTTGGGGAATCTCTTGTTTCACCTCAATAGTGGAAATCACAGCTTTTACTTCGTTAACAAATTTCTCCATCACGCTTGTAATGTCAATATTATTCACATCAAAATTAGACAAGTCAATTTGCTTTAACGTTTCTAATATTCTTTCATATTCACTTACTTGTAATTGTAATTTCTTCAATTCAGATGCTTCCGCATTAGAATTAGCCTCTATTACATCTTGTGCGCTTAACTTCTGAGCAATTGTATCCATAAAGTTATCCATTATATTTCCTCCATCAAAAACAGTGCTTATGATTCACACCTTATCTATCACATATACCAAACTATTGTATCACTATTTTGCAATATAATCAATTCTTTGTGATAAAATATATCTACATTTTTCGATTTGCTAATTTTGTCCAATTTTGTTTACATGTATTAACATTTATTTTAATTGAGGTTCATACTTTGTTCATATTTCATTGCTATACTAAGTTTATCAAAGAAATGTTGTATCAGTAATTTATACAACATATGTAATATTAAAAATGCTGACTAGTAAATTTTTTCATAATCGCCCCGAGCCCAAGGTTCGGGGCACTCCTCATTTTGGGGTGAATTTTCTTCATTCTACAAGCTTCATGATAGAAACCTTTTACTATAGATCCTTTTCTAACAAGAAAAAGACTACTGATAACATAGTAGCCCTTTCTCTTATTCACTCTTATCTTCTACCCATTCGCTTTTTAAAATCTATCATTATGATATATTATCTTCTTCATACATCACATCAATTAATTTCAATACTTCTTCATTTAGCGATAACATTTTCTCATCTAGTTTAGCTATCATATTAGCACAATCTACTAATTCTTCCTTAATATGCATAGGAACGTTTCCTTCGAACTTATAATGAATCTTATGTTCTAGTGATGCCCAAAAGTCCATAGCAATCGTACGTATCTGTACTTCTACCTTAGCTTCCACTATACGATCTGATAAGAAAATAGGAATTAAGACTATCATGTGATAACTTTTATACCCACTTGGCTTTTGGTGTTCAATATAATCCTTTACTGATAATACTTTTAAATCACTTTGATTACCTAACATTTCTGCAATGCGATAGATATCAGAAGTAAAAGAACAAATCACTCGTATTCCAGCAATATCACTAATATTTTCTACCATGTTTTCAATAGTAGGTTCAAACCCATTTTTTCTTAGCTTCTTTACAATACTTTCTGAAGTTTTAATTCTCGACTTAATATGTTCAATTGGATTATAACTATGTACGTGTTGAAATTCATCGTTTAAGATTTCAAGTTTTGTACCAATTTCCTTTAATGCTGAATTGTAGATTAAGAGCACTTCTTTCCAGCTATCAATCTCATGCTTTTGCCCTGGTCTATATTCCATGTTTGCTTCACCTTATGTCCTTCTTTAATATGGGGAATTTCTCCAATCACTATGGTAGGAATAGGATTCCTCATATCCAACTTTTCTTGAATAACAAATGTATTATACCATACTCTCGCAAAAAATGTACTATTTTCACAAAAAATACGTAATTACTATAGGTTTATTTTTTCCTTTTCTTCTTCATTCTATGTTACAATAGTCTCCTAAATACAATTACTTAAGAAAGAAGGTGCTATTATGTTTCGCTTATGGGCTAAAATTTGGAAGGACAACCACTTATTACAAGATACTGTAATCTGCAATGACGAAAATGATACGAGAACACATAAAATCATGGGGGCAATTGAAAGCTTTTGCTACGACACCAATCTAGAAATTCCCATTTGGTTAGATACGAACATTACTGCTTTTAAACGTTTTAATCGTGTACGTTTTACACAAGATAATTTTATAGAAACCATTGATTATGATTATCTTGAAATCGAAATCTTGGAAGAAGATTAAGAAAATAGAATAATTTATATTGACAATACACATAATTAATTGTAGTATAAGGGTACAGCACGTAGTTTTCAAAACTACATATGATATTATTGTAACTAGATACTAATTATTGCACCCTAAGTCAGGAGACTCTTATGCAAATTACTATTCGTGAGCCAGGCAGTGCTCTTACTCATTTTATCGGAATGTTACTTACCTTAATCTTTGCATTCCCACTTTTAATTAAAGCTAGTACTTCTCTAAATCCAACAACGATGATTTCCATGATTGTCTTTGTACTCAGCATGACACTCTTATACGGTGCAAGCACCACATACCATAGTGTAAATGCCTCTCCTAAGATTATTCAATTATTTCGTAAGATTGATCATATGATGATTTTTGTGTTGATTGCTGGTTCCTATACTCCTATTTGCCTCGTGGCTTTTCATAATCGTATGGGTTATATCCTATTAAGTATCATTTGGGGAATTGCTTTTACCGGAATTTGTGTCAAAGGTTTTTGGATTACTTGCCCAAAATGGTTTTCTTCTACTATTTATATTTTAATGGGTTGGATCTGTGTAGCCGTATTTGGACAATTATACGAAGCCATGTCTACTTTATGTTTTATGTATCTTTTAATCGGTGGAATTATCTATACCATAGGTGGTGTTATCTACGCTTTAAAGTTGCCATTGTTTAATCAAAAATTTAAACATTTTGGCTCCCATGAATTATTTCATTTATTTGTTATGGGTGGTAGCATCTGTCACTTCTTATGTATGTATCACTTATTTTAGATTTTGACCTCATCTATCACCTAAAGAAATGCTACTATTCTCTTCTCCCAATAGTAGCATTTCTTTTCTATTATATTGCATCTACATATCATATCAAACGATCCCACTCCTGCATAGTCTCCACAAAATACTTTGTATTCTCTACAATAGAACCTGAGAAAATACCAGATCCAGATACAATCACATTGGCACCTGCCTTCCATACTTTTTCTAAGTTCTCTCGTTTCACACCACCATCCACTTCTAGCAAAATAGTAAGGTTATGTTGCTTAAGCATATTACGCACTACTTCAATTCTCTCTGTGGCAGCTTCAACGTATGGTTGACCACCTTTTCCTGGCTCTACACTCATAATCAAAATCATATCTACACAATCTAAATAAGGCTCTAACGCTTCAATTGGTGTCTCTAATTTCACAGACAATCCTGCTTTTAATCCTCGTCTTTGAATATCTTCTAGTGTTTCTCTCACACAATCTGTAGATTCTAAGTGTATAGTAATGCCATCCGCTCCACAACTTACGAATTCTTCTATGTGATTCTGAGGGTTTTGTATCATTAAATGTACATCAAAAAAAAGGTGGCTACTCGAGCGTATACTCTTGATTACTGGTGCACCAAAAGAAATACTTGGTACAAATAATCCATCCATTACATCAATGTGTAAATAAGTCGCTCCCCCTTCTTCTACTTGCTTCACATCTCTTTCAAGATTTGCAAAATCTGCTGCCAAAATAGATGGTGATACTATGTTCATATTAATATTTCCTCTTTTCTTCTAATTCTTTATAGAGTAACTTATAATTATCGTATCGAATAGGATGAATATATCCATTTTCTACTGCTTCTTTCACACCACAACTTGGTTCGTGAATGTGAGAGCACCCTTTATATTTACAAGTTGATTCATACTCTCTAAATTCCTGATACGTTTGACTTAATTCTTCTTTTTTTAGGTCAAAGAGACTTAGTGATGTAAACCCTGGCGTATCCATAATATATGTATCCTTACAAATAGTAAGTAATTCACTATGTCTTGTTGTATGTTTCCCTCTTGCAATCTTTGTACTAATCTCACCAATTTCCATTTGAACACCACTTTGTAAAAGGTTAATAATACTCGATTTTCCTACGCCACTAGGACCTGCAATTGTACTCACCTTTCCTTGTAGGGACTGTAGAATCTGTTGAATTCCTTGCTCATCTACAGTACTAGAGAAAATCACCTCTTGACAAGCCTTACCATATATCTCCTCTACTCGCTTACGTTCTTCTACCAAAGATAAATCCATCTTATTAAAACAGATGACTACTGGTAGGCCTACTTGTTCCATCATAATCAAAAAACGATCTAATAGGTTAAAATTAGGAGCTGGTTTTGTCAAAGAAAATACCACGATTGCTTGATCCACATTAGCAACTGCTGGTCGAATTAACTGATTTTTACGTGGCAAAATACGAGTTACTACACCTTTTTTCTCTTCTTCATCTAGCATTTCAACTTGCACTTGATCTCCTACTAAAGGCTTAATCTGCTCTTTTCGAAAAACGCCTTTTGCTTTACATTCCACAATTCCACACTCTTGTATGTGAATGTAATAAAATCCTGCAATTCCTTTTACAATGGTTCCTTGCATATTCCCCCTACTCTAACGTAAAGTTAATGGTTCTAGTTTCTGTCTGTGGAACATTTATCATCTGCACTGAGGTCACACCATCCGCATCTGTTACCACGTCTTCTGCTGTTATGGTATAAGCAATTTTTAAAGTTCCCGATGATGCATTCTTAATTCCACTAATCTTAATGGAAGTTGGGAAACTATCTACTGTCGTGTGGAATATTTCTCCACCTTCCTCAGTAGTTAAGGTAACTACAGCTTGTCCTGAAATATAATCTATAGGTGCATCTACGCTTACATTACAACTATATTGTCCACCACCAATGCTAAGCCTTAATTGAAGGGTCGTTCCTACTTCCACAAAAGTTCCTGATTCATAACTTTGATAACTCACCATACCTACTGCATATTTCGTATAATCTGTTTCTGTAGAAACCTCACACTTTAAACCTTCTGCCTCAAGAGTTTCTGTTGCCTTGCTTTCTGTCATTCCAAGCACTTCCGGAACACGTACTTTATTCTCCTCTATTCCATCGCTTATAGTAATTATTACTTCTTTCCCACGCTCTAGAGTTTCTCTGGCATTAGGCGTTTGTCGAATAACATTCCCTTTTACCACAGTTTCATGATATTCACTCTCTCGTACCACCACAAAACCATTGTCTTCTAATTGAACAATTGCTTCGGCTGCACTTAAGTTTAGAACATCTGGTAAGGAAACACCATCCATACCACTTCCTACCGTAAGAATAATGACCTCATCTTCTTCTAGTAAGTATTCTCCCTCTACAGAAGTCTTAATAACCAAATCTTTATCGTAGTCTGAAGATCTCTCGTACGTAACTTCATAAGGAATCTGATAACCATCTAATAATTCCTTCACTTGTTCTATGTTCATACCAATAATATTAAGATTAATGGTATCTTGCTCATCTAAATTAATTATTGTGTCATCTGTTTGAAAGATTCCTATAGCATCTGCTGTTACATACAGGATAATTAATGCAATGACTACTCCTATTAGAATCATAATTATATTAAATATCTTCTCTTTGTTCTGTTCCTGTTTGACTAATTCTTGTTTCTTTGCTCTATTCGTAGATACCTTAATTCCTGTAGCTTTTCTACCTTTTCGTTCTGACTTTGCCGAGTCTTGTTCTATCACTTGTGCAACAGGTTGTTGTACCACTTTACGTTTGATCTCCACATGATCGTGTTCGGAGATCATCCGCGTTTGATCTTGGCTTGCATTATCAATAATCTGGACAAAATCTCCTTCTGGATTCATCAGAGATTTTTTTAGATCTTCTATTAACTCATCTGCTTTACTATATCTGCGATCTGGACTCTTCTCCGTACATTTTAAGATAATCTGTTCAAAACTATATGGAATATCTTGCATATACTTTTTAGGGGAAGGCATTTTCTCTTGTATGTGTTGAATTGCAATAGCCACAGTAGTTTCCCCATTAAAGGGAACACGTCCTGTTACCATTTCATACATGGATATTCCCAAGGAATAAATATCACTTTTCTCATCACTAAATCCACCTCTTGCTTGCTCAGGAGATGTGTAATGTACAGAACCCATAATATTAGTAGTCACGGTATTGCTTGTGGCAGCTTTGGCAATCCCAAAATCAGCAACTTTAACCTTTCCATCTTTGGATATCATAATATTCTGTGGCTTAATGTCTCTATGGATAATATGATTGTTATGTGCTTCTTCTATACCAGTAGCTATTTGAATAGCAATACTGATGGCTTCTTTTACTGACAAACTTACTTTTTTCTCTATGTAATGCTTTAATGTTATGCCTTCTACTAATTCCATTACAATATAATGCATATTATCTTCTTCACCCACATCGTATACATTTACTATGTTTGGATGGGCTAATCCTGCTGTTGCTTGAGCCTCAATTCGGAACTTTCCTATGAAATCTTTGTTCTCACTAAACTCTTGTTTTAATACTTTAATCGCTACTAATCTATTTAATTTATTACATTTAGCCTTATAGATGTCAGCCATTCCACCTGTACCTATTTGCTCTAATATGTCGTATCGTTCACTTAACAACATTCCAACTTGAATCATGATACTCTCCTATTTATAATTTCATTAGAATGACTGATATATTGTCTTTTCCACCATTAAAATTGGCAGTTTCTATTAAGTTGATTGCTTTTTGCATCACTGTTTCATTAATTGTAATAATCTGTTCAATCTGCTTATCTTGTACCATATTATTCAATCCATCTGTACACATTAGAATATAGATACCCTCTACTACTTCTATTTCAAAATAATCCACTTCCAATTCATCTGCTACACCAATAGCTCTTGTAATCTTTCCTTTATTCTCATTAGAACTCGCTTCCCTACGATCGATCCCAAACTTCCTCACTAATTCTTCTTCATAGGAATGATCAATGGTAATCTGCTCTAATTCCTCTTTCATAATATAAAGCCTACTATCCCCCACATTAAATACTCTAAGACAATTCTCATCACAAGTAGCCACTACCAAAGTCGTTCCCATTCCTTGCATCTCTTCATTCGCTAGAGAAATTCCATAGACTACTTCATTAGCCTTTTGTATGGCACTCGTTAAAATTTCTTTCTGATTGTGACTAGAATTATCCTCCTTAATCTCATTCACCATGACTTCTACCGCACATTTAGACGCAAAATCTCCTGCCTTATGTCCTCCCATTCCATCTGCTACAATAAATAGATTCGGAAGATTTCCAACAGGGGTTTTTGACGCAAATATAAAGTCTTGATTTACTTTCCTAGTGATTCCTACATCAGTAACGGAATATACTTCTTGCATTGTTTTCCTCTTTATCCTTTCATCTCTCTACGACGCAACTGTCCACACGCTCCATCAATATCTCTACCCATTTCTCTTCTAATAGTAACATTTATTCCATTTTTTTCAAGTTTATTTTTAAAGTTTGTAATTTCTTTCTCATACGATTGTTCAAATCCACACTCTTTTACAGGATTTACAGGTATTAAATTCACATGACAATTTCTTCCTTTTACAAGTCCAATTAACTCCCTTGCATCTTCTTCTCTATCATTTACATTACGCACTAAGCTATATTCGAACGTAATTCTCCTTTTGGTTTTATGAAAATAATAATCACACGCTTCCATTGTTTCTTCTAAGGAATATGCATCTGC
This sequence comes from Eubacteriales bacterium, assembly GCA_044425555.1. GTDB lineage: Bacteria > Bacillota > Clostridia > Lachnospirales > Lachnospiraceae > JAWXVE01. Next base: position 4,884 of record JAWXVF010000025.1, on the reverse strand, counting down.
AATGGGCATAAACGCTTTTCTCTTCTCATCTGTGGTAGCGTGTAGGGATAATGCGAGAGTTACTTGTAACTCCTCTTCTGCAAGTTGTCGTATCTTAGGTACAATTCCACAAGTAGAAATTGTCAGATTGCGTTGACTAATATGCAGTCCTCGTTCATTCGTTAATAATGTAATAAATCTTATAAGTGCTTCATAATTATCAAAAGGTTCTCCCATTCCCATAACTACCACATTAGAAACTCTTTCTCCCGTAATTCTAGTAATTTCATAGATTTGCTCTAACATCTCACTTGTAGTTAAGGAACGTTCTAATCCTTCTAGCGTTGATGCACAAAACTTGCATCCCATACGACACCCTATCTGTGAAGATATACACACACTATTTCCATGTTTATACTTCATCCAAACACTTTCTACTACATTGCCATCTTCTAAGGCAAACAAAAACTTTTTCGTGTGATCCACTTTCGATTCTTGTATACGTATGGCACGAATCGTTGTATACGTAGTAATCTCTTGTAATCTCTTGCGAAAACCCTTTGATAAATTAGTCATATCCTCATAAGATTTCGCTAGTTTTTGATGAATCCATTGATATAATTGTGTTCCACGAAAAGATTTCTCTCCCACAGATTCCACTAACTCAATAACTTCTTCATAGGTCAATGATTTCATATCCTTACGTATCTGTTCCACTTGTTTGCCCTTTTTCTATTCGTCTTAATCGTGCTATAAAAAATCCATCACATTCATGAATTCCTGGTAACAATTGTAAATATCCTTTTTTCGTAGATTCACTATGCAAACACTCTGGCAAATAAGGATCTAGTGATTCTAACACATACTCGCCTGAGGATACCATCCACTCTACTATTTCTTCGTTTTCCCCTCGATGAATCGTACAAGTACTATATAGTAATGTCCCCCCTATTTTCACATACTGCATTGCAGTAGCCACAATCTCTTGTTGTAGTATAACAAGACTCTCCATGCTCTCTTTGGTTACACGATACTTAATATCTCGCTTCTTACCAATTACCCCTAGGCCAGAACACGGTACATCAGCAACTACCACATCCATAGCTTCTATAAGTTCTTCTTCTAACACTCTTGCGTCTGCAATTTTTGTAGTCAAATTGAGTACTTGTAACCGCCCTTTATTCTCCTCAATAATTGCCACTTTTCCTTGACTGACATCTCTTGCTTCTACCCATCCATTTCCTTTTAATCTCTTTAACTTTGTAGCAAGATGAAGGGATTTTCCACCAGGTGCCGCACAAAGATCTAATACTTTATCATCAGCCATTACTTGAGCCACTTCAGCCACTAACATGGAACTAACGTCTTGTACTGTATACAATCCTTTTTGAAAATACGTTAGTTTAGAGAGTCCCTCTACATTTCCAAGAGCATATGCATACGATAAATACGTATGTTTTCTCATATCAATCTTATGACTTTCCCACTCTTTAATCACCTTCTCTACTTCTTGCTGAGTTAATGTTTCATCTAAACGAACGGTCACACTATGTTCTGCTAATAAATCTTCTAACATCACTTTCGTAACTTCTAGTCCATAAGTATCACACCACGTCTCCACTAACCATTGTGGCATGGAATATCTTACGGATAAAGCCACACATGGATCCTTTGACTCATCAGGATATACAAGTGTGTCTCGTTCTCGAACAATAGTACGCAATACGCCATTAACGAAGCCATTTAGTTGATGATACTTTTTCTTCTTCGTCAACTTAACCGCTTCGTTACAAACTGCAGAATCTGGTACTGCATCCATATAGAGAATTTGATAAATACTCATCTGTAAAATCGTTCGAATCACTGGCTTCATTTTGTTATTTTTAACTTTAGCATATTGACTAATCCAATAATCAAGTTCAATCATCCTCTCGATAGTGCCTTCAAATAAACGTTTCATAAACCGTTTCTCTTGCACTTCTAAGTAATCATACTTATCTAACACATTCTTAATCATCTGATGACTAAAGATGTTATTGGATCGTACTTCCAACAACATCTCTAACACTATTTCTCTTGTATTAATACCACTAGTCATCTCTTCTTCCACCAAATAAAATTACAAGACGAATTAAAGACAGAATAGAAGCGGCTGCTGCTGCCACATAAGTCATAGCCGCTGCATCTAATACTTTCTTACAATCTTTCACTTCATGAGTTCCTAAAATGCCTTGGTCACCTACAATTTGTAAGGCTCTACTAGACGCATTAAATTCCACTGGTAACGTTACTAATTGGAATAATACTGCAAGTGAAAAAACCCAAATGCCAACTTGAATCAATGCATAATTATAACTCAATATTACTCCTAAAATAATCAATGGCATTCCCATCTTAGAACCAATATTGGCTGCCGGTACTAAAGTCGAACGAAGCACCAACGGCTTATATTCTTCTTTGTCTTGAATGGCATGTCCACATTCATGAGCGGCTACTCCAATAGCTGCTACAGAATTAGAACTATACGTATCATCTGATAAGCGAAGTACTTTCTTGCCAGGATCATAGTGATCTGATAAACTTCCACTTACGTGTTCCACACGAATAGAGGATAAGCCCGCTGCCTTTAATATCTTTTCTGCAGCCTCTTTTCCCGTTAATCCACTAGCACTACAAATGTTATTATACTTATTAAACGTTGATTGTACACGTGCTGATGCAATCATAGAAATAATTGCTCCTATTAATACTAATACATATGTTGGATCCCAATAGTATCCATACCCATAACCAAACATATTATTACCTCTTCTCTTTCTTCTAAATCTATTGTCTACTATATTCCTAACTTTTCTCCCACTTGCAATTGATTTCCCAATAGAAAGTCTCTTACTTTCATTCGTTTCTTTCCTTCTAGTTGTACCTCCTGTATTTCCAATGCTCCTTCTCCTGTTTGTACGATAAAAGAATCTTTTGAAATCTCAATAATACTTCCTATTTCCATGTCCTCACCTTGTACCACTTCTTTAGAAATTACCATCGCTTCCCATATCTTTAAGGTCTTTTGACGAAAATGTGTATAGGCACTTGGCCAAGAATTCAACCCTCTAATCAATCGTTCTATTTCTACAGCCGATTTCTCAAAATCAATATTCCCTAATGATTTCGTTAACATTTTAGCGTAACAAGTGTGAGAATCCTCTTGTGGTGTATAAGTAATGGTTCCTGTTTCTATACCATCAATTGCCTCAATGACTAACTTACCACCTAATTCCATTAATCTATCATGCAAACTTTCTCCTGTTTCTCTTGGATCTAGCACAATCGATTCTTTGATCATCATATCACCTGTATCGAGTCCTTCATCCATCTTCATAATCGTAACTCCAGACTCTTGTTCCCCATCAATAATTGCCCATTGAATAGGGGCTGCTCCTCGATATTTGGGTAATAACGATGCGTGAATATTGATGCAACCATACTTTGGCATCTCTAAGATTTCTTGACTTAGAATCTGACCAAATGCAACTACAACAAATAAATCAGCTCCATACGTTTTTAATTGTTCCACCGCCTCTGTTGTTTTGATTTTAACTGGCTGAAACACTTCTATTCCATATTTCGTAGCACATTCTTTCACAGGAGTAAATTGTAATGCTTTCCCTCGCCCTCTTTGCTTATCTGGTTGGGTCACTACAGCTACCACTTGATGATTCGCCTTAATAAGTGCTTCTAAAGCTTGTACTGAGAAATCTGGTGTTCCCATAAAGACAATTCTCATTCTTGCTCTTCTTCCTCCTCTTCATTATATGGAGTTACATCACGTAATTCTCCTTCCACATGATCCACATACAAAACACCATCTAGATGATCTAATTCATGACAAATAGCCCGTGCTAACAATTCGGTACCTTCTAGTTCATAAGGCTTCATATTTCGATCCAAAGCTACCACTTTTACATAATTAGGTCGTGTAACCGTTCCACTTTTACCTTCTACACTAAGACAACCTTCATCCCCTGTTTGTTCCCCACTCTTCTCTAAGATTCTTGGATTAATTAACACATAAGGATCTTCTCCTGTTACATCAATAATCACAATTCTCTTTAAGATTCCTACTTGGGGAGCCGCTAGTCCTACTCCGTATGCAGCCTCCATCGTATCAAACATATCATCAATTAACTGAGCAATGCGATTGGTCATAGATGGTACTTCTTTACACTTCTTATTCAGTACCTCATCCCCTATTTGTCTTATTTCTCTAATGGCCATCTTCTTCCTCCATTCTAATATCCCCCTATGGGATTATAATCATATTGTATCACTTCTTCTTTCCCCAAGATACAACTTTCTTCTATCCATTCTTTTAATCCAATCAAGTAACTATAATCTTCCGATTTAATATACATGGTATATCGGTAAAAATCATTAGCCTTCTTTAATCTAGCCTCTGTCGGACCAATCACTTGTGCCAGTTCATCCTTTATTTGTGCTCTTACCTTTTCACCAACTTCTTTGGCAAGAAGAAATGCTCTCTCTTCTTCTTTTGCCATCATTAGAATACCCATCATCTGTGCAATTGGCGGATACTTCATCAGTTGCCGATATAGAATCTCTTCTTGATAGAACCCCTTAAAATCATGATTCTTAGCATATTGAATACTTCCATTGTCTGGTTGATACGTTTGTATCACCACATCTCCTGCTTTCTTCCCTCGTCCTGCTCTACCTGCTGCCTGAGTTAAGATCTGAAACGTTTTCTCTCCTGCCATATAATCACTGGCACCTAGGGAAATATCTGCTGCAATCATACCTACTAAAGTAACATTAGGAAAGTCATGTCCTTTAATAATCATTTGCGTACCCACAAGTATATCCGCTTCTTGCTGTTCAAAGGCACGTAAT
>JAWXVF010000206.1:0-3285 GCA_044425555.1 Eubacteriales bacterium | reverse complement strand
TAACGTAGCAAGAAGATGTATTGAAGATTATCGAAAAGGAAATGATGTGGTTGTAGTATTGTCTGCAATGGGGAAATTAACAGATGAGTTGATTGCTATGGCAAAAGATATTACCCCTAATCCGTCTAAACGTGAAATGGATATGCTTCTTACAACAGGAGAGCAAACATCGGTAGCACTTATGGCTATGGCAATGCAAGAATTGAATGTACCTGCTGTCTCTTTAAATGCATATCAAGTAGCAATGCATACTACAAGAACTCATGGGAATGCCCGATTAAAGAAAATTGATGCTGAGCGCATTCGTCATGAATTAGATGAAAGAAGAATTGTAATTATAACAGGATTCCAAGGAGTAAATAAGTATGATGATTATACTACTTTGGGAAGAGGTGGGTCGGATACTACGGCGGTTGCGTTAGCAGCTGCATTACATGCAGACAAATGTGAAATCTTTACTGATGTAGATGGTGTGTATACAGCAGATCCTAGATACGTACCAAAGGCAAGAAAACTAGATGAAATTACGTATGACGAAATGCTAGACCTTGCAACACTAGGTGCAGGTGTCTTACATAATAGGTCGGTAGAAATGGCAAAAAAATATGGAGTACAATTAGTTGTTCGTTCTAGTCTAACAAATGAAGAAGGAACCATTGTGAAGGAGGATGTAAAAGTGGAAAAAATGTTAGTAAGTGGTGTGGCAGTTGATAAAAATGTTGCACGTGTGTCAGTGGTAGGATTAAATGATAAGCCAGGAACAGCGTTTCGATTATTTGATGCACTGTCAAAAGCAAACATTAATGTGGATATGATTCTACAATCTGTAGGACGTAATAATACGAAAGATATTTCCTTTACGGTAGATGGAGATGTGGCTGATGAAGCCATGGAAGTTATTGAAAGTAGTAAGAGTAGATTAAATCCAGAACATGTGGAAGTAGAGAAAAATGTAGCGAAAGTATCTGTAGTTGGAGCGGGAATGATGTCTAATGCAGGTGTGGCAGCTAAGATGTTTGAATGTTTATATAATTCCAATATTAATATTAAGATGATCTCAACTTCGGAGATTCGTATTACAGTTCTATTAGATGAAAATGATGCGGTAAAAGCAATGAATGCTGCACATGATATGTTTATGTTAGAAGAGTAATAGAGAATTGGTGATATTTTATATAGTTTTAAGGGGATTAAGAAAATATTAAGAATAAATTAACAATATTACCATACAAATGTGTAAAATATATGATAAAATAAAAGTAACTGGTGAGGAATCATTGGTTGCTTTTTTGTATGGTCATACGATAACTAGGAGGGTGTGGTGGAAGAGAAGAAAGAAATAGTCATCCAAGTAAAGAATCTTTATAAAATCTACCGAGTAGGTGACACAAAAGTGAGAGCCTTAAATGGTGTATCTTTTGTGATTCATAAGGGAGAATTCTGTGCCATAGTGGGAACTTCAGGTTCTGGTAAATCTACGTTGTTAAATATGTTGGCGGGATTAGAAAAGCCTACGAAGGGTGAGATTATCATTGCGAAGGAACGTATGGAGCGAAAAAGTGAAAACCAACTAGTGCAGTTTCGCCGAGAACATATTGGATTTATTTTTCAATCTTTTAATCTATTGGGAACTATGAATGCAGTGGAAAATGTGGCATTACCACTTACCTTTCAAGGAGTAGATAAAGCAACTAGATTAAAGAAAGCAAGGAAGGCAATTCAATTAGTAGGATTAACAAAACATGCAAAACATCGTCCGACCCAAATGTCTGGAGGGCAACAGCAACGTGTAGGAGTAGCTAGAGCGTTAGTGGTGAATCCTGAGATTATATTTGCAGATGAACCTACGGGGAATTTGGATACGAATACTTCTAAGGAGGTTATGGAGTTGATGCAACGAGTGGTGCGAGAGCAGCAACAGACATTGGTGATGGTAACTCATGATAATAAATTAGCGAACTTTGCAGATCGAATCTTTCATATTAGAGATGGAAACATTGTTCGCATAGAGAATCGAAAAGAAGGATACATAGAATATGAAGTAGAAAATGCCACGGAATTATTAGAGTTGTAGTGAGAAGGAAACAATTAGAAAGATGGGGAAGCAATATGATTCATAAGAGAAAAAGTGGATATTTCATGATAATGGTGGTGCTTGTGTGCTTCAGTACTATGATGAATGTGCCTATAAGTTATGCGGATACGGTAAGTGGAAATGCAATTAGTAGTAGCGATAAAGAGACGTTGAAGCATACCGTTGCTACGTATGCAAATAAATTAATGTCTAATAGTCAATTAAGTCAATCTGATATGAATAAAATTACGAATCTGATGAATACAGCTTTACATAATATAGATGTGTCTTCAAGTGATGCCATTACTTTAGAGACTTATGTAACTAGCATTAAGCTACAAATGGATGAAATTGCAAGTGGACAATTAACTAGTATTAGTGAGTATTTGGTATTGACAGATAACGTAGAAACTCCTACAGCAACTTATGGAAAACCGGTTAATATTATGTTGTCCGTTTTAAATCTTAGTGATACCCCTTTATCCGATTTAATCATCACACCGATTGTAGATACTTCTGTAAATGTATGGCCTTTTGAATTATCTTCTATGGGATATACCAAAGTGATTGCAGATATACCTGGAAGTACTACTTATGAAGAAGCATTAAATGGACGGCAAGAGATCATGTATAGTTTTACCACGCGTAGTGATGTGCTAAGTGGTTATTATAAGCTAGACTTTCATATTAAATATACAAGAGGTACTTCTACAGAATCTACGACTCTTTCAACTTATGTGAATGTGGTGGGTGCACCAGGAAGTGGCTCATTAGAAGGGACTGGAAGTGAAGGTCAAATGTCGAAACCAAGAGTGATTGTAAAAGGATTTCAGACTACTCCAGAAGAAGTATATGCGGGGGATGTGTTTATAGTTGATTTATTTGTAGAGAATACTTCTTCTCGAACAGCTGTGAGTAATATGCAAGTGGATTTAAAGGCGACACCAGAAGGAAGTGGAGATACACAATACGAAGCATTTCTTCCTACATCTGGATCTAATACAGTGTATGTTAAGTCTGTTTCCGCAGGAGGGACTGCAACAGTTTCTATTGAGATGACAGCAAAGGCGGATCTTGCACAAAAACCTTATATATTAAATGTAAGTATGGAGTATGAAGATGCACAATATAATACATATACGTCAGATGCCAGTGTCTCTATTCCTATTAAGCAAGAGTCCAAATTTGACATGAGTACTCCAGAAGTGATG
>JAWXVF010000024.1:0-25151 GCA_044425555.1 Eubacteriales bacterium | reverse complement strand
ATGTCCTCTAAATTTTAGAGAACATTAGTGTACGAAGATAATTCGGATTACCTTACAAATAGAAAATTGTAAGGATGATTGTAGGAAATTTATATAATGAGAGGAGAAATATTATGGGATTTTTTAGCGAATTATTTTCGAGAAAAGAAAAAAGTGTACCAAGTGAAAATTTAGAAAAAATTAACACATTAGAGAAAACGAATCCTGACTTTGACGCTTTGAGAGATTTTTGTAGCATTATTTTGATGAATAAGCATCAAGATGTTATAAAACAATGCGTTAAAACTATGGAAAATGATAATGAATCAATTGCAGATATCCTGCTTATTTTATCTGGATATGATGATGTAGGCTGTGTTTTAAGAGATGCGGCATTAATTGACAATGATAGTTATATGATTTCAAGCGATTGTGGAGCTCCAGACCTTAGATCGTTTTTCGATTATGTAGATTCACTAAAAAAGGGCAGAAACCTTGATTTCAATTATGATGAAGAAAAGTTCTCAAAAGACCGTGCAATGGATAAATGGATGGCTGAACTTGTGCCACAACTTACTGACTTGCATATTTTAGTGTTTGACGGTGCAAGTGATATATATCATTACATTATAGTGAATAAAGAGACTGGAGATAAAGCAAAAGTGCTATTTGAAAAAATGGCTCAACATATTACATCATATAAATATACAGCCGACTATATAAATGAGAATTTTGCTGATTAAAGAGTTGAATATCTGCTATCACTAACCATTATGAGCAATTGACGGTATAAGGGATAACTTACTATATTTTGTAAAAAACACTTGACTATCACCTTGGGTGTTAGCTTATGATAGTATCGAGGTGATAAATATGCTAATAAATGAAGTGAGTAAACTTACAAAATTAACTAAGAAGGCCATCGAATATTATACTTTGCAAGGCTTAATTTCTCCGTCTATTTCAGAAAATGGATATAGAAACTACAGTACGCAAGATATTGAAAATTTAAATAAAATCAGCATCTTGAGAAAATTAGATATTTCTACTGAAGAAATTCAGCACGTTCTAAACGACACAACAAACTCGGTGTTACAAACGGTATGGATAAAAAAAGAATTAGCTTATAATCGTGATGTGTTGAAAAAGAGAATTCTTCAAAAACTAAGTCAAGGTGCATCTTATGCTGAAATAAGTATAGAGTTGCAATCAATTGAGCAGAGTAGAATCATTACTGACAGGCTGTTAGAAGCATTCCCAGGGTATTATGGTCGCTTTGTTTGTATGCACTTTGCACGTTTTTTAAATGAACCAATCAAGACAGACTCCCAACAAATCGCATACGAAAGTATTTTATCATTTTTAGACAATATACCAAATTTAGATGTTCCAAAAGATTTAGAAGAATATCTAGTTGAATGTACAAATCATATGGGAACAGAACAAATTTCCCGAGTTCTTGAGGTTACTAAAGAGTCAATCCAAAATCCAGATAATTTTTTAACTAACAATAAAGAAGTATTGGATAAATATTTAGAGTACAAAAAATCAGATGAATATAAAATTTCCTCAGCTTTTAAGTTAATGGAATTGATGAAAGAGTTCAATAATTTAAGTGGATATAATGATGTGTTCCTTCCTGCTATGAAGCAGCTAAGTTCTTCGTATGCCGAATATTGTGTTCAACTAGAAAATGTCAATAAAGTATTTTTGGAGAAATATCCCGAAATCGAAAAACTTTACAACCCAAACTAATGAGCAATTGACGGTATAAGGGATCGATTACTCTTTTAAGTAGGCTAATATATCTAATTACGAAGTAACTAAAATGTGGTTGGAATACCATGCAATTTATATAATAGATTTGGAGGTTGAAACTCAATGAAAATGATAAAATTATCATATTATATTACTACAGCGATAAGTATGCTAGTAGGTCTGTGGCATTTTTTTGTTCCTTGGATGTTCCAATGGTATGATTATTTACCAATGCAATATGAAAACCTAATTGTAGGGATAAATTATACAAACTACTGCTTTTCTTTGCTTTTGTTTGGCCTTAGTTTAATTTTATTGATTCTAGGAAAAAAAGCATTATCGAATAATAGAGAGGTTGTTATCTTTTATTCATTTTTAACTGCTGTTTGGATTTTTAGAGCCTGCTTAGCAGTATTTATAGACCCTTGGCCTTTAGAACCTGTGCCTTGGGCGGCAATTATGCAATTAGTAACATCCGTTTTACTTGCTCTTGCTATGACAATAGTTAGTGTGAAATTGTGGCGTACAGTCAAAAAATCTTAATTTCGTCTTAGAGGAGAGATTATGAGAAATACCCTATTTATTAGGGTGTTAGAAGAAATACGAATGAAATTTATATTATATGGAGGTGTGTTGCATGACAAATATAAGTGCACTATTTAATAATATTCTAAATCCGAATGAACGCACTGCAACATATTCTCTTTCAGGACATCTTGAAGCGATAGTTCGTGGTTATTGGGTAATGGGAGAAGGTTATGATGATGTTATTAGAGTTTATTATAATCCTGAATTTGATATAGAAACAGACGTTGGATTTGATTTTATTACACAAGAAAATTTAATAGCTTACGTATCTTTAGACCATCATTACGCACTTGTTATAGATGAAAAGATTGAGTTTGACTTTAAAGCCTTTGAATATATAGATAGTGGCAATAAATATCTGAATCCCAATCATTTCTCCATCAATCAAATGATGAACTATATGAATAAGAAGGTGCTATTATAATAAATAAGTAGTATAAACAAAATTTATATAGTAGGGAAAGCGTGATATTATGGTATTTGAATTAACAAATAAACAAAGAGAATATTTAGGATTAGAGTTGGTTTTGGAGCATTGGGTCAAAATCAAACTGTCCGATGAATGTTATGCGTATTTCGATGGAGATATAGTTAAAAAACGTATACAGCTTGGGGCAGAGTATTACCTTGAAAATGAAATGAATGTGGAAACAGCAAACGAGGGAAGTATATTATTACCAAAAACCTATTTAGAGGAACAAAAAGTAAATAGGGTACCAAGTGAAATCTTACTCTGAGTATTCGTAAGAAGAAAACTGAGATAAAAAATCCTATAAATATAACAAATTTAATTGACAACACCTTCTAAAGAGAGTAAAATGCAGATAAGTAAAGTAATGAAGGAAATGATACGTAAGAATCATTTTTTTCGTTCTAGTTTCTATTGTGATGTTGTGATTATTGTTACTGTTCACAACTTCAATCTGTTGTCTATGTTTGATACCCAAGTGTAAAGAATCTATTAGAAGACTGTAAAACTATCAGTGGAGTGATACGAATGTGTAAACGTAAGAGTAGAATGTATGTAAGATGGATCCCTGCGATTATAATCATGATGATTATTTTCTATTTTTCCCATGCACCTGCAACCGTATCTTCACAAACGAGTGAAGCAGTTACAAGTAGTGTGTTAGATTACTTCCAACGTTGGTTTGGGGTAAGTCCCTTTACGAATGCACTGGCAGTTGGTATGGAAAGTGTGATTAGAAAGTTAGCACACGTAATAGAGTATGCGATGTTAGCCATGACTTTTTATTATGCCTATTATAGTGAAGGAAGAAGTAGAAAACGAATGATAGGAGTAACCTTTATATGTTCGGTAGCATATGCCATAAGTGATGAAGTACATCAATTGTTTATTCCAGGTAGGGCAGGACAAGTAATAGATGTACTCATTGATACTTGTGGAGTGGTACTTGGAATTGTGTTCGCTATGGTATTACGAAAAGGGTATGAGTGGTATGGGAAGAAAAGAGAAGAGAACTGTTGTTAGATGAATGAGGTGATTGCTGTGGACAATCAAATAGTACGAATTAGTAAAATGGGACTTCAAGTAATCGTTTCCATTTATGTATTGGCTTTATTTGTGGTGTATCCATTGTATTATGAGAATGGTTATTATAATATGGGGGAAGCGAAGTATACATTTGTAAGAAGTAGCTCTCTAGTGTGCTTGGCCATATGTGGTATACTCTTATTGTTGATTTACTTTTGTAAAGAAACTGGGAATGGGAATCTGTGGAATGATTTTATAAGACAAATGAGTGTTACAGATTATTTTGCACTAAGCTATGGAGTAGTGGTTACTATTTCTTACATACATTCTCCCTATAAAGAGGTAGCATTATGGGGCTATGAGGGGTGGTATATGGGATTAATGTCACAATACTTATTTGTTCTCATTTATTTTCTTGTTTCTCGTAATATGGTGTTTTATAAAGGGCTTCCTTATTTGATCTTAGGGACTGCTAGTATTACCCATTATTTGGCTATTTTACATCGCTTTCGTATTGACCCTCTTGGAATGTATCAAGGGATTAAAGAGAGTTATTTTATTTTATTTCTATCTACCATTGGGCAAGCTACTTGGTATTCTTCTTATTTGTGTGTAGTATTTCCTATAGGAGTAGTGTTGTATTGGACGTCTACACATATTCTAAAACGTATTCTACTTGGAATGTATGTGGTAATTGGGGCAGGTAGCCTTGTAACACAAAATAGTGATAGTGCTTTTTTTGCCCTATTTTTCATTATAATAACTTTGTTATTGAATTCTTTACATAAGAAAGAGCGATTTTTAAGATTGCTAGAGATTATAATCTTAATGGCAATTTCTTTTATTAGTATAGGGGGGTTACAGATTCGTTACCACCAATATACAGTGTTATTAGAGCCATTATCTATTTTTTGCTCACAGAGCATTTATACGAAATACGTGTTGTTTATTGCTCTTTGTATCTATGGGTCTATACAATACGAAGTCATTCAATCTTATGATAGGAAGAAGAAAGTATGGCAGAAAGAAGTGCTACAAGTAGAGATAGAATCAGCGTGGATTGAAAATGTATCAATACTACAAAGAGTAATTTGGGGAAGTTGTGTTGGTGGAATTGCTGTTATCTTTTTCTTAATTATTATAGTAAGTAATGATTGGGTACCAGAATGGTTAAGCGTCTTAAAAGAAATCTCTTATTTGAATTTTAATGATGAATGGGGGAGTACGAGAGGATTTACATGGAAAGTAAGTGCCAATGTATGGAAAGGGTATTCTCCATTGTATCAATTATTTGGGTGTGGACCAGATGCTTTTGTATCGTATGTTTATGAGCATCATTATGATGAGGTCACTAAAGTATGGAATAAAGTGATCTTAACGAATGCACATAATGAATGGTTTAGTGTGCTTTTATATACAGGTGTAACAGGACTGATTACGTATACAGGAATTTTTTTATCTCAGTTAATGAGAGGATTTCATGTATTACAAGAAGATATAATCTCCTTGTGTGTTGGCTTAAGTATAATTTCTTATATGGCTCATAACTTCTTCTGTTACCAACAAATCGTATGTACTCCATTAATCTTCATAATGATAGGAGTAGGAGAAATGAGAATACGAACAAGAACGAAATGTAAGAAAGTAGGTGGAAAGAATGGCAATTGAATATGAATATATACATGATTGGGGAGGAAAAGGGGTGTATGCTTGGCATGGTACTGCCATGCAGATTCAGCAAATACGGTTGCGGCAAGGAAATGTGTTATTACTCTCTTTGTGTGAAGCTTCTGACTATGACGAATGGGGAGAGAATATGACTTCTTATTTTACGGAAGAATTGGCGAAATGGTTTTACCAAAAAGTAGTTCCCCTATGTTATGGTAATCGAACACATCTTAGTAGAAAACGTCTTATTCTACAATCGTGCAAACGGTTTATAGACCGTGTGAATCAAGAATTCTTAAGGTATCAAGATCGACATAATCGCAATCAAATAATTTCTTGTTCTATTTTATTACTACTTAATCATACGTATCTCATCGTACAAGTAGGCAATCTAGAATGTACTTATCTAACAATACCCCCTAGAAGTGAAAAATTACAATTCTTTCAAAAAAGGCAAAAAAGTCCCTCGTATTTAGGAGTGAAAGACTTATGTGTCCCTATTGTGAAAAAAGGGATTTTGAGAAGAAAAGCAGGTATTATTATGTATTCTCCTTCTTTTTTTCAAGGAACCCCCATTTCCACTTTTGGGAAACAATATATGCGAATGAGAACGTCTCAAGCTAGAATGCAAAAGTTATTATCTGAAATAGGGACTCGCAATCGAAACAAAAATCAAGAAGAGCAAATGGAGGCGATTATGGTATGGAGAAGATAAGATTAGATGAATATGGAAGGTATACAGACGTAGTATGGTTAGGTGGAGGTGGAACTTCTAAGGTGTTTCGAGCTTATGATACTAGACTTCATAAGATGGTGGCTATTAAAGTGGTAAAAGATGTTACTATTGCTATGCAAGAAGCAAAAATATTACGAGGATTAGAAGATAAAAGGATACCTTACTTAATTGATTGTTATTCCTATCAAGAACAAACTGTATTAGTGATGCAATATATAGAAGGAATGACTATGACACAATATTTTACGAAGTATCAAGAAGTTACAGAACGAGAAATTCACCATTTTTTATGGGAATTAATTTCTATATTACAATTGCTCCATGGACAGAAAATACCTATTTTGTATCTGGACTTGAAGCCAGATAATATTATAATTGGAAGTGATAAACAATTGTACTTAATTGATTTTGGGGCAGCAAGGTATCAATATTATGAAGATAGTAGTGTGTCTTTGTATGGGACTGCGGGTTATGCACCAAAAGAGTTGATTGAATATGAGCAGGAAAAGGTGCTAGATGTACGAAGTGATATTTATAGCTTGGGTATGGTAGCTATTTATATGCGAACTGGAGTGGGGGAGGATGATATTGCCAATGAAATGGTACGCAAACATTTAAGAGAATATGTAATATCAAAAAAGTTTCAAAAGGTCATAGTAAAGTGTGTACAAGAAGATAAGGAGAAACGATATGCCAATATAAAAGAAGTAGAATACCATATGAAACAAGTGCAATTATCCAAGTATGTGAATCAAATAGTGGTACTATTCACACAAGGTCTTTATGGGATATTTTTATTAGGCGTGGCAGGTTATGTGGGAATGGTATTAAGTCAGATGAATTTGCTAGAAATAGAACAATATACCACAGAGATAGGAAGGTGTACGATTTTAGGAATGGTATTATTGTTATATCGTATAATTGTCATACAGAGATTTGCAATAAGAAGAAAACCCTATAGACAAGTAACTCACATGATGCTCATTGGCAAAAAGGGAGTATTGCTATAGGGTAGAATCTGAATCAGTAAGCATTTAGTTCTAAGTGTATTGATTAATAAAATAGTAGAGATTACAGCAATACGCCCTTAAAGAGTAAGTGTTTAATCGTCATAGTATCTTTATCTAATAGAATAACATTAGCATACTTACCAACCTCTAATGTTCCGTAATCTTTATCAACTCCAATTGCTTGTGCAGGATTGATAGTAGCGCATTTCACAGCACTTCCTAGTGGAATATTCATGTCTAATACGGCTGTTTTCATACAATTATATAGATTTGTAGCCGATCCAGCAATAGTACCGTTAGAAAGAGTGGCAAGATTCCCAACTACTTTCACCGGCTGTCCACCAAGAGAATAATCGCCATCTTTAAGCCCTGTAGCTTCCATACTATCACTAATAAGACAGATTCGATTATCTCCAAACATTTTAAAAGTGGTTCGTATTGCAGCAGGGTGAATATGGATGCCATCTGCAATTAATTCTACGCGAACATGTTCCTGGTCACAAGCTGCACCAATTAGTCCAGGTGCACGATGGTTGTATGGTTGCATAGCATTGTATAAATGGGTTACGTGAGTTGCTCCGTTTTGAAATGCTTCTGTCGCAATATCAAAATCAGCACCAGTATGAGCAAGGGAAACGGTTGCAGAACTCCGTGCTTCTTGAATAAATTCCATAGCACCTTCTGTTTCGGGAGCGATATCAACTAACTTGACAAGTCCCTTGGAAGCCTCTACAAGATGTCGAAACATTTGGAGACTAGGATTGCTAATATAAGCCCCGTTTTGTGCGCCTTTTTTCTCACTAGAAATAAAAGGACCTTCTAAATTAATACCTACTAAATCAGCACCTTCTGGATTGGAAAAAGAAGCGGCTTGTTCGCAAATAGAAACGAGTTTCTCTTCTCCAAAAGTCATAGTAGCAGGACAGATAGCCATGGTACCTTGTGATAATTGATAATTAGAAATTGCACGAAATGCTTCATGACTACCATCACAAAAATCGTAACCTACGCAACCATGAAAATGAATATCAACAAGACCAGGGATTGCGACAAGATTAGAACCATCTAAAATGGTAGAATCTTTAGCAGATACCGTGATACGGTCATCAGTGATAGCTAAATCTTGCTTTATAAAAGTTCCGTTTGGTTGAAAAACTTCAGCGTTTTGAATAATCATATAAAAACTCCTTTATGTGGTTGAACCATTAGATTAGTTTTCCAGCGTCTTCGTCAACGATTAAGACTACATCTGAATGTAATTGAAGAATAGATGCAGGTACTTGAGGAGTAACAGGACCAAAGAAAGCATCTTTTACAATTTGAGCTTTATCAGCACCACTTGCAATTACTAAGATTCTTTTTGCTTTCATAATAGTATGAATTCCCATGGTATACGCTTGGCGAGGAACATCTTTAATATCAGCGAAGAAACGTTTGTTCGCTTCGATAGTACTTTCTGTAAGGTCAACACAATGGGTATCTTTAATAAATTCCTCGCATGGTTCGTTGAAACCAATATGCCCATTGTGACCAATTCCTAATAATTGAATATCTTGTGCACCATATCCAGCAATAATAGATTCATAATTAGCACATTCTTTTTTGGCATCTTCTACTTGTCCATTTGGTACGTTGGTATTTTCTTTGTTAATATTAATGTGTTGAAATAAGTTATCGTTCATAAAGTAGTAATAGCTTTGGTCGTTTTCTCTTGGTAATCCTCTATATTCATCAAGATTAACTGATTTTACATTTGTAAAATCTAATACACCTTCTTTGTATAAAGCTACTAATTGTTGGTAGGTACCAATTGGTGTGGACCCAGTTGCTAAACCAAGTACACAGTCAGGTTTTTTCATGATTTCTGCTGCTATAACGTGAGCAGCTTTTTTACTAAGTTCTTCGTAAGATTTTGTTTTATAAATTTGTATTGACATGATACAAACTCCTCTCTTTTGATCGTGTTTATGTTTCTTGTAAACTTTAGAATAACAAATATTGATGAAAAATTCAATGTATTTTCCTTAGGAATTATAATTAAATAGTAGGATTTCTGATAAACATTAGAGTAACTTACTTTTTTTGAACATTTTTGGTGTCATATTTTCATATTTTTTGAAAACGCGTATAAAAGTAATATCGCTAGTAAAACCAGTAGCAGCTGCAATCTCTTTTAGGGATAAATCTGTAGTAAGAATAAGCTCTTTTGCGTGTTCGATACGCAAATAATTAATGTATTGTATAACTCCCATGTCATAAGTCTTCTTAAAAATAGTGGAAATATAAGAATTACTTACATTTAATACTTCGCTAATAGAATACAGACCAAACATAGGATTTGTAAAATTATCAGCAATTAATTGTTTTGTAGCTTCAGGTATGGTTACTTCATCTTGTGTATATTCATTTTGTCGAATAGTAGTTAATAGCTCTATTGCAAATCTTCGTAATTCCTCTACGTGAGAGATAAGTAATAGTGCAGAAATGGTTAGGTGCGATGGTAAGGATTTTTTGCTACTAGTTGCATGATAGTGTTCTATGGAATCGCAGAGAAGACATTTCATATGAGCAATACGAAGTTCATAAATCTGTATATTTTCATGGCTACTAGGAAATTGTTTGAATAGTTTAGGAAGTAAGTCGTCTGCAATATCATATTTTTGTTGTAAGATTGCAAGGGTAAAAGCATCCATCTGTTCCATGAAATTTTTATGTGAAATAGGTGGTTGATCAAGTAAATCGTTGTAGCATATAAAAGGTGTAGTAGCTTGCTTGAAGGAAATTGCAAGTAATGCTTGATGATAGCTTTTAATAATTGTAATAAAGGAATCTACTCGTTTACCACATCCGATTTTAAATGAAGTTTCTGAATATTCATTGGTCAAAATAGTATGCAATATGTTACACAAGCTTTTTCTGGAAGTTTCTTCATCCATATTACATAGTAAAATTAGAGAATGTTCTTGGTTGGTAGTCATACATTCGTAATTTGGATTGTTTTGTAAAAACAAAGACTTAATCTTTGTCTCATCATCAACTCCAAATGAGTAGGAAAGGGAGATAAGAGGTTGTATTACGATTACCACAAAGTATGTATAGTTGAATTGGATGTGATATTTATTAGCTGTCATCATCAGTGAAAATTCCGAATTCATTTCTGAGGAGATGAGTAAGTTGAAAAATAACGTGTCAATTGCATCTTGCTTATGTAAAAGAGAATCAATAGATTCTTGATTTTGATCTAATAAATAATCAATTTTATGGTGAATTAGAGCATATTCATCTAAATTGTCTTTAGAATTTTCTCCTAATTTTTCAATCAATAATTGAAGTGGTTTGTCATTGCTTTTACTAATGTAATAAGAGGATAGAAAGCTAAATCCAAATAATAATAATAGACCTATGATACAGGTGCAAAGAGCAAGAAATACAGTAGAAAGTATTTGTGAACGTTCATAAAGATGAAGATAAGTGATTGGAAATAAATCAGAATCTTCTGAAAATAGAATATGTTTTGATAACGTAAAAAAAGAATGATCATCAGATTGAAGCATAGTAGTAACATAGGAAGGTTCTATATTAGAAGAAAGTGTGTTTGAGAGTAATTGTCCACCTAAAGCAATCAAAAAAGTACTTTCATGCTCAGTTCCTAGTTGGTCAATGTTTTCTAATAGATTTTCTATGTTTATTTCAATGATTAAGAAGCCCACTGGTTGTTTATTACTTATTAATTCTTGAATAAAGCAAAAAACAGTAGGATTATTTTTTATAATATGAAAGCCTGTAGGTAGTTGTGTAGATAAATTGTTATCATATATGGTTTGATTTCTTACATCACTAAGTTGGTCATACATATTTTTTTGGTATAATCCTAAATCGCCAATAATGTAGTCTTGTATGCCATGATAGAGTTGAATACTGGTGATATTTTCATTCAATATTTTGTATGTATATAAGGTATCACTAAGTTCATACATGGCAGATGTTTTGTCTTGTACTGCTATAGAAGGATCTAAACAAGTTTTAGATAAAGAATCTAGTGTAATGAGAGAACTGATTTTTTGGATAGCAAGTAATTCAGAATCAATATGTTCCTTTAAAAATATGGTATTATACTTACCAGAAGCTAGGGATTGATGGTAGAGGTAATACAATATACTAGTTAATAAAATGCTACAAAGTATTAAGATAATAGAAAAAACAATTGCTAAAGTTTTAAAAAGTTTTTGGAAATATAAACTTTGATTTCTCATTTGGTTGTCTCCTAACATGAATGTAGTATGAGTGGATTATAGCATATTTAAAAAATACATACAATGTGGAGTGAAAATATTCATTGTGTGTATAGAGTAGAGTGAATTTGTAGGTTGAAAAAAAGGTGAAAAGAGTAAAAGAATAGTAAGTTATTAGTTAAAAAATGATACAAAACACACAAAACATACAAATGAAATACAAAAATAACTACAATATACACAAAAAAATGGTAAAAAATTGTTTGTTTACAAATTCACCTATACTTGATACATTAAGAGAGGTTACACAACAAAGAGATGATAAAAAAGGAGAGTACAACATGAAAAAGAAAATGGTAAGTATGTTGTTAGTGATGACGGTGTGTGTGTCGCTGATAACAGGTTGTGGTGGTAATACTACTACAGAGCAAGGGAGTGGAGACAGTAATAGTGCAGAATCTACTACAGTAGTAAGTACTAAGAAAGAAGACTTATTATTATGGTTACCACCAAACTCAACAGACGATTCTATGGATGGAGTTTTTTGGCAAGAAGCATTAGCACCTTGGGCAGAAGAAAATAATGTAAATTTGACCATTGAAATTACACCGTGGGGAGGATATGAAGAAAAATATTTGACAGGCTTTGCTAGTGGAAGTGGTCCTGATGTTGGATTGATGTATCTGGAAATGATTAGTGATTTCATTGATATGGGAGCCTTAGCAGATATGAGTGGCTACTTTGAACAAGAAGAAATAGATAATTACTTATATTTTGATAGTGGTTATGTGAGAAATGGTCAGTATGGTGTTCCAGTTATTGTTGGAAATGCGAGAATTCCTTTGTTTAACATGGATTTATTAGAACAAGCAGGTGTAACAGAATTACCAACAACATGGGATGAGGTAACAGAAACAGCATTAAAGGTAAAAGATGCAAATTTAGATAACGTAATTCCTTTCGCATTAGCTTGGGGTGGTACTTCAATAGGAACATTAAATAGTAGCTTTTATCCATTTATGTGGCAAGCTAGTGGGGAAATCTATGATGAGGCAGGAGAAAATGTTGCCTTAATGGATACGGATGGTGCAGTACGTGCAGCACAATTTTTATATGATTTGCGTTTTACACATGAAGTAATGCCAGATGAATGTTTAACGTTGACAGATAATTCGGTACTAGATGAATTTGTGGCAGGTCGTGTGGCTATTATGATGGGAGCTACAGCTAATTCAGAAATGCTTGATAATGCAGGATTAAATTGGGATTTTGTACCGTATTTTGTGGAAGATCAAGCTGCTGTTTGGGTAGCAAGTGATATGTTAATTATGAATGATGCTTGTGAAAATAAAGAATTAGCAGCAAGTTTGGTGAAAGAGATAACAAGTGCCACTGTTATGGAAGCGTACCATACAGAAATTCTTCCTTTTCCTCCAATTTCAAAAGATGAGACTTTTTTAATTGATGAAAAATTCAAAGATTTATATGAAAATCAAACAGAACACTTTAAAACATTGCCAGTTGCTACAGGTTCTTTTAAAGTAATGGATGCATTGTATAAAAATTTACAACTTCTTATGATGGGACAATTAACACCAGAAGAAGCAATACAATTAACAGTTGAATATGCAAATAATCTTTAAGAAAGACTTTGTGCTTGAATGGAGGAGGTAAGAGTGAAGGCAAAGAAAAAAGAGGTATTATACGCAGCAATCTATATATTACCGAGTTTTTTATTAATTAGTTTTTTTTCGTTAATCCCACTAGTTATGAATGTATATTATAGTTTTACAAAGTACAACGTACTACAACCAGCTGAGTGGGTTGGATTAACCAATTACACTAGAATATTAAAAGATGTGTATGTATGGGATTCTTTGAAAAATACAGCAATTTTTACCATTGTAACAGTGCCAATTCAAACCAGTATTTCACTCATACTAGCAGTAGTTATTAAAGAGAATATGCCAAAAAGAATAGGGAACTTTATTAAAAGTTCTCTATTTGTACCAGTGATTGCATCTTCTGTTTTAATTGGTTCTTTATGGAGTGTTATTTTACAATATAATGGAGTGCTAAATGGATTTTTAAGTTTGTTTAAAGTTGCACCAATTAATTGGTTGGGTGGGCAAGTAACCTCTTTGCTAAGTATTTGCATGGTAAGTATATGGAAAAATATTGGTTATTTTTTAGTAATTTACTTTGCGGGAGTATTATCAGTGCCTCAATCTTATTATGAAGCTGCTAATGTAGATGGTGCTACTTATATGCAAAAGTTTCGCTTTATTACATTACCATGTCTAAAAAATATTACCTATCTTGTGGTAACGCTTGGAACGATTTGGTCATTTCAAGTATTTGATCTAGTGCAAATCATGACAAATGGTGGACCTGGTAGAAGTACGGTAACATTAGTATTAACGATTTATAATGCGGCATTTAAAGAATTTAATATGGGGTATGCTAGTGCATTGGCTATGGTAATGTTAGCGTTTGTGTTGATTATTTCGATTGTGCAGAAACTAGTATTTAAGGATGATGTGGAGGAATAAGAAATGAAGAAAAGAAAAAAAAGTAATCTTCCTACCATAATAGTATTTGTGGTATTAGTAGTTTTTGCAATATGTGCATTATTTCCTTTTATCTATATGGTATTAATTTCATTAACACAAAAGAAGACGTTAAATTTAGAATTTGATATTGCTTCTTTTAATTTACAAAATTATCAAAATGTGTTTTTGAATTATAATATAGGCAGAAATATTGTAAATAGTATGATTATAACTAGTTCTAGTTGTATAATTAATTGTATAGTGAGTAGTATGGCGGCATATGCTTTTGCCAAGAAAAGGTTTCCAGGAAGAGATGCATTATTTTTAGTATATCTTGCGACTTTAATGATACCAGGACAAGTGACTATTATACCGGTATTTACTATGTTGAAGAATGCCAATTTATTAAATACATATGGTGCATTAATTTTACCAGTAGTGAATGCATTTGGAGTTTTTTTGATTCGTCAATTCATGATGAATGTACCAGATGAATTATTAGAAGCAGCTAGAATTGATGGGTGTGGAGAATTTAGAATGTTTTTTTCCATTGTAGTACCATTGATTAAAACAGTGTTAATTTCATTAACAGTATTTACTTTTATTACGAGTTGGAATGATTACTTGTGGCCATTAGTAATTGCTACAAAACCACAAATGCATACTTTAACACTTGCAATTGCAACGTTAAAAGGAAGCTATGCTACTAATTATGGATTGGTAATGGCAGGCGCTACCATAACATTTTTACCAGCTTTTCTATTATATTGTATCTTACAAAAGCAATTTGTAGAAGGGATTGCATTAAGTGGGTTAAAAGGTTAAATCGGTATTATTATAGAAGAAGAAAAGACATAGCTTTTGCTATGTCTTTTCTTCTTCTATGGTTACATCTTTCACCCATTTCGTAAATAAGATGCGACTACCAAATGTAAGGAATTTGAGTATTTCGTCGCCTTTTGATAATAGTACAATCCAAAAGACAGGTAATTTCCAATAAAATGCGGATAAGAATCCAAACGGAACAGCAATCAACCACACAAAAGTAATCTCTGAGATTAGTACGAATTTTCCATCTCCCCCACCACGTAAGGCTCCCATTCCTGATATAATATTAAAGGATTGTAGAAATAGTAAGAGAGAAGCGGCAGTAATAACATCTTGTGCGATGATGGCTGTTTCTGGTGTAAGATTGTAGAGCGTAATAGCGAAGTCTTTTAAGTGGTACACAAGGGTAGAGGACAGAAGTCCAATGCATATGCTAATTAACATAAAAGTATTAGCATATGTATAAGCTTGTTTTGGGTCTCCTTTTCCAATGACATTTCCTATGGTGACAGAAGCGGCAGATCCCATACCAAATAAGAGCATACTTACCAATTGAAACATAATGCTACTTACAGCATTAGCAGCAACGTATTGCTTACCCATCTTGGCAAAGATTAGTGCAATAGTAGTAGAAGCTAATACCCATACGATTTCATTGCATAGAATGGGTGCAGCAAATGTGACTAACTTTTTTCGTATAGCTTTGTCAATAGAACGTAAGTCTACAAGTTTTAATTGAATCTTCTTATCTATTCTAAATAAATAAATAGACGCTAGAATGAGTTCCGTGGTTCTAGCACATACGGTACCAATGGCAGCACCTTGTACACCAAGTTCTGGGAATCCCAATTTTCCAAAGATGAGAATGTAATTGAGACTAGCATTAATAACAAAAGAAATAAAGTAAATAGGCATGGCAACATAGGCTGATTTTACAGCACGCATAGAGCGTATAGTAACCTCTGATAAGATAAAAGGAATATAACTAAGGGAAACGATTTGTAAGTACTTTGTTCCCTCTTCAATGGCTTTGACATCGTCTGCTTTGGCATAGAAACGAATGAAGGTCTCTGGAAAAAAGTTTCCTATAAGAAAGCCTAGAAAACCTACGAATAAGGCAACACGGTAAGCGATAGGATAGATTTTTCGAATAGAACCCATTTCTTGCTTACCATAATATTGTGCAATGAGTATATTGATGCCCTCGCCGATTCCTCCACTAATGAGTATAAGAATGAAGAACAATTGTCCTGCTAATTGAACGCCAGAGAGGGAATCTTCCCCTAGCTGGCTAATCATTAAAGTATCTAGTAGATTGACTAAGAAGGTAATAAGATTCTGTGCTGCAATAGGAAGTGCTATAAATAGCATAGTTTTATAAAAATGTTTATCTTTGGCGATCATAATTACCTTTCAATCTGTGGGGATGCGTTATTCCTATTGCCCTAGAGCAGCGGCAGCGGCAGCTTCTGCTGCAAGTTGTGCATCAATTCCACGTTGTATAATTTCTTGATGTTGCATTTCGATAATAGCTTCATAATTAGGATCTGCAAAGAAGAGAGCATCATGAGGACATAAAAACATTGTAGTTTCTTCTTCGCTATTAGAGTATCCTGTTAAATTTTCAGGTGGAATTAATTCTAAGGTGGCAACTCCTTTTAATGGGCAAAATTCGTGTGCAGGTTGTCCAGTGTAGTGACAAATCGCTCCTTGGTAATGAACGTTACAACTTACTTTAGGAACGGTACCATCTGCAAAATACTCCGTTTTTAAATGTCCATCACAGAGTCCAGCAACTGGTAGGTAACCAGATTTGCTACAAACGGTGGCAGTAACAATTCCTGAAGGACGTTCAAAAGCTTTGTTAGGTAGCTCGTTGTGTATTTCGGACATAACAGCTCTCCATAAAGATTTTGATAGAGAGGTTTCACTACCTGATAAATATTCGTTGTTATCAAATCCTGTCCATGTAGTAGCTGTATAATAAGGGGTAAATCCTGCAAACCAAACATCCACATTCTTAGAAGAGGTACCTGTCTTTCCTGCAATAGACATACCACCAAAGTTTACAGAGGTAGCAGTTCCTTTTGTAACTACATCTACCATAGCATCGGTTAATAAGAAGGCAGTAGTTTCTTTTAACACTTGTCTAGTCTCTGGTTCACTTTTATCAATTAATACATTTCCTTCATGGTCAATAATCTTTGTATACAAGGTTGGCTTAATATAAGTACCTTGGTTGGCGATAGCTGCATAAGCGGCGTTTAATTCTAGGTTGGTAGCACCTTTTGTAAGACCACCTAATGCAAGGGATTGCGTAATATCACTATAGATAGTTCCATTAATCTCTTGGCTTACTACAAGCGTTGTAAATCCAAAATTAACTAGATAATCGTAAGCAAGTTGTGGTGAAATATTAGTAGCAGTCTTTACAGCAATAATATTCATAGATTGTTCAATGGCTAATCGGATAGAGGAAAGTCCTTTGTACTGGCTATACCAATTGGATACAGGGGTTCCAGTCGAATAATTAAAAGGTGCATCATTGTAAGTAGTTGCTAATGTTTTACCAGCACTATCTAAAGCAGGTGCAAATGCTCCTAATACTTTAAAAGTAGAACCAGGAGAGCGCATAACGTTGGTAGCACGATTTAGGGTACGACTAGCTTCTTTGACTCCACGTCCTCCAATCATGGCAACTATGTGACCAGTAGATTGATTTTGTATGGTTAGTGATACTTGTGGTTGAGGAGTTAGACTAATGGTTTCACCAATAATCACATCACTAGCTAATACAAATTCTTCTTTATAAGCTTCTATGGCTTCATAAGCTTCGTCTTGTGAGTTATAGAGCAAGTTGAATTTTGAAGACAATTGCTTATAATACTCTTTGTACATTTCAGTACTATGGTTTTCTAAGTCTCCATTGGATTTTTGAATGGTTAATTCATAATTCAAGTACCACTCAGGATTGCTTGGATAATTATCTTCATTACTATAGACGTCATTGGCAATGGTTTGAATGGCAGGGTCTTGTGTAGTGAAAATACTAAGTCCACCACTATATAAGGCATTGTATGCTTGTGTATCATTGTAACCAAGTTCTGTTTTAAAATCTTCTAATACTTGTTCGATTAAAGCATCTACAAAGTACGTATAAGCAGAAGAAGCTCCAATCTCTTGATTAATTAGTTGGATGCGCTCATAAACATCATCAGCTATAGCAACATTATATTCTGTTTGTGTAATATATTCCATTTCTAACATATTATCGAGAACCTTTTGGCGACGTATGGCATTAGATTCTGGATAAGAAATAGGATTATATCCAGAAGGGTTCTGAGTAATGGCAGCAATAGTGGCACATTCAGACAAAGTCAAATCGTAGGCAGACTTATTAAAGTATCGTAGAGCGGCTGCCTCGACACCAAGAGTACCTTGTCCTAGATTAATGGTATTCATATAGATTTCTAGTATTTCCTCTTTTGTCATTAATTTTTCTAGTTCAATGGCTAGCGATTGTTCTTGAATCTTACGTTTGATTTTCTGGCCATCTTTTTCATTCACCCAATCTTCGAATACATTGTTCTTAAGTAATTGTTGTGTAATGGTACTAGCACCTTGTCCAAGAGAGCCGCTTTCAAAAGTAGAGATTGCAGCTCTTAAAATTCCTTTTAAGTCAATTCCGTTATGTTCGTAGAAACGCTCATCTTCAATGGCAACGAAAGCATTGGCTAGATTCTCAGGGATTTGATCCATGGTACGATAGCGACGGTTAGAATCCTCTGAAACAAGCTTGGCAACTTCATTGCCCTCTGCATCGTATACGAGAGTAGAATATCCTGTAGGAAGTATACTAAGAGTACTCAAATCAGGAGCAGATTCCACAATACCTGTGAATACTCCAATACCTAAGGAAACTCCTATAACCCCAACAGATATTACACATAAAATGATAATATTTATAAAACTAATAGAAATCATCTTCTTATATCGAATGAATTTAGATTCTAGTGATTTACGCTTTGATACAACTCCTTTTACACCATAATTCATAGAAAACCTTACCTTTCTTTTTATACCTAATCTTAAATCATAATTATGTAATTATACCAAATTTGTAACATGAATAAAAGTAGTTTTCCGATTTATTCATATAATCTTTTCTTCTTCTTAAGAATTTTAGCCGAAAAAGACTTGATTTATACATTTTCTGATAGTATAATCAATTCATAATAATCCTATCGAGAAAGTAGGAATTGATTAAATAGCTTTAATGTACAACAAAAGGAGAATAAGAAGATGAATCAAGTTAAGAACAATGTAACACAATTAATAGGAAATACGCCGATTATGCGTTTAGAAAGATTAGAGAAAGAATGGAATATACCAGGGAAGCTGTATGGAAAGCTAGAGTATCTAAATCCTACAGGTAGTGTAAAGGATAGAATCGCATTGGCTATGATTGAAGATGCAGAGGAAAAAGGATTGTTAAAGGAAGGTGGAACTATTATTGAACCAACTAGTGGAAATACAGGAATTGGTTTGGCGAGTATGGCAGCAGCAAAAGGATATAAAGCCATTTTGACCTTGCCAGAGACTATGAGTATAGAACGCAGAAATTTATTAAAAGCATACGGTGCTACGCTTGTGTTAACAGATGGAACAAAAGGTATGAAAGGTGCCATTGAAAGAGCTAGTGAATTACAAGCTGAGATTCCTAATTCCATTATATTAGGTCAATTTACGAATGAAGCCAATGCACAGATTCATTATAAAACAACAGGTCCTGAGATTTGGAGAGATTTAGAAGGAAAGGTAGACGTACTCATTGCAGGAGTAGGAACGGGAGGTACCATTACAGGAGTGGGACGTTACTTAAAAGAACAAAATCCTAAGCTTCAAGTCCTTGCAGTAGAGCCACAAGATTCTCCAGTCTTATCAGGTGGAGCACCAGGTCCACACGCTATACAAGGAATTGGAGCAGGTTTTATACCAGAAGTATTAGAAGTGGAAATATTAGATGGTATTATAAAAGTGGCCAAAGAAGATGCTTTTCGTATGGGACAATTATTAGCTACTAGAGAAGGAATCTTAGGTGGAATCTCCTCAGGAGCAGCCCTATATGCAGCAACACAAGTGGCGAATAAGATGGGGAATGCAGAACTAAATGTGGTAGTGATTTTACCAGATTCAGGAGATCGTTATTTGTCCACACCAATGTTTTCAGAGGAAGCATAGAAAGAGGAGAGCCTATGAGAATATCCACAAAAGGAAGATATGCATTACGAGTGATGGTAGATCTAGCGATTAATTGCAGAGAAGAACCTATTAAGATGAAAGATATTGCGCTACGTCAGAATCTTTCGGAAAAATATCTAGAGCAGATTATTGCTCTTTTAAATAAAGCAGGTTACGTTAAGAGTGTGCGAGGAGCAAAAGGAGGGTATCGTATTGCAGGAGACTATCATACGTATACAATAGGAATGATTTTACGAGTAACAGAAGGCTCTCTTAGTCCAGTGGCGTGTTTAGAAGATGATAGTCAAGAGTGCGAGCGTTGTGATACTTGTGAGACGATTGCGGTGTGGAGGGAATTAAATGATGCGATTAATCAAGTGGTAGATGGAGTGACCATTGGTGATTTAGTAGAACGTCAACAACAAAGAGAAATGTAAAATAGGATTTTACATAATCTTTTCAAAGGAATGCTATTTCTATCAAATTCGTTGGGTTATAATCGTGGAGTAATGAATAAACTGTTTATGAAACATGAAGGAGAAACTTATGAAGATGAAAAAAATAGCAGCATTGGCACTTGGAATGGTAATGACAACAGCACTTTTAACAGGATGTGCTTCTACAGAAGAAACTACAACAACGACACAAGAAGTAACAACTGCAGAAACTAGTAACGGATCTAGTAGTGATGATAGTACAGAAGCAGAGACACAAACAGCTTCTGGATTGATTACTGTATTAACACGAGAAGACGGTTCTGGTACAAGAGGAGCTTTCACAGAGATTACAGGAGTTCACGATGGTGAGAATGATCATACTACAGTAGAAGCTTCTGTACAAGATAGCACTGGTAAAGTAATGACAGCAGTTGCATCAGATCCACAAGCTATTGGTTATATTTCTCTAGGTTCTTTTAATGATACGGTAAAAGCAATTGCTGTAGAAGGAGTATATCCAACGGTGGAAAGTATTTTAGATGGTACTTACGCAGTAGCAAGACCATTTTATATTGCCACTGTTAAAGACACCACATTAGATCCGGTAACAGAAGAATTTTTAACGTACTTATTTACGCAAGAAGCACAAGATGTGGTAGCAGAAGAAGGGTGCGTACCAGTGGAAGTGACTACTACAGAATTTGTATCAGAACAACCAATAGGAACCATTACGATTGGTGGATCTACTTCTGTGTATCCAGTAATGGAGGTGCTAGTAGAGCATTATAGAGTTTTGAATCCAAATGCTACCATTAACATAGAAGGAGTTGGTTCTTCAGCAGGTATGAATGGGGCAATGGAAGGTACGTTCCATATTGGAATGGCAAGTCGTGATATGAAAGATTCGGAATTAGAAACATTAACAGGATATGTATTAGCAAAAGATGGAATTGCTATGATAGTGAATACACAGAATCCAACAGATAACCTAACAGTAGAACAGATTAAGAGCATTTACACAGGAGAAGTAACCGATTATTCAGAATTGAATTAATCAAGAAATAAGTAAATGCTTTATCAAAAAGAGGCTCCTTAAGGAGTCTTCTTTCAAAAAGGTGAAAGAAAGGTATGGATTTGGTATGATACGAGAAAAAGGGAAAGAAGGACTCTATGAAGTGTTCTTTCTAGCAATTGCTTCGGTGTCTATGATATGTGTCCTTATTATATGTATTTTTTTACTAGGGCAAGGGATTGCGTTTATAGGAGAAATAGGAGCGTTTGAATTTCTTCTAGGAACCCAGTGGAATCCCACAAATGAAAATAACCCTACCTTTGGAATTTTTCCGATGATGGTAGGAAGTATCTATATTACTACAGGAGCTATTTTAGTGGGAGTACCCATTGGTATTTTAACAGCAATTTATATGACCAAGTATTGTTCGAAGCGATGTTATCAGATTATCAAGCCTATGATTGATTTAATGGCAGGAATTCCATCTATATTATATGGATTCTTTGGCATGACAGTAATGGTTCCCTTTATTCGAGATACATTTAATGGATTTGGAATAAAAGCGTTTCAAACGACAGGTCTTAGTATTTTTACAGCATCCCTTTTGCTTGGAATAATGATTCTACCTACGATTATTACCTTAAGTGAAAGTGCCATACGTTCCGTAGCAGATGAGTATTATCATGGGGCAAGGGCTTTAGGAGCTACGCATGAACGTGCTATTTTTCAAGTAATTCTCCCCTCTGCTAAGTCGGGAATATTGGCAGCAGTGGTACTAGGAATTGGTCGTGCCATTGGTGAGACTATGGCAGTGATTATGGTGGCAGGGAATCAAGCACGTCTTACTACGAATATCTTATCTGGAATACGAACCTTAACGGCAAATGTAGTGATTGAGATGAAGTATGCAACAGGTCAACACGCAGAAGCGTTAATTGCTACAGGTGCGGTGTTATTCGTTTTTATACTCATTATTAATATTAGCTTTTCGATTATTAAGAGAAAGGTTGTGATAAGATGAGAAAATGTAATGTATTAAAAATTCTAGTGTATGGGGCAGCACTCTTAACACTTACCATTGTACTGTTTGTAGTTGGCTATATTTTAATCAAAGGTGTTCCACAAGTGATGAATGAAGTGATTAAACTAAGCCAAGGAGATCATTCTATTTTTGCAGCAGAATACAATTCTAAAAATGTATCCTTAGTGCCATCGGTAATCAATACCTTAGTAATGATTGTTTGTTCCCTAACGATTTCTGCTATTCTAGGAATTGGCACAGCTATTTACTTAGTAGAGTATGCAAAAGTTGGCAATCCGCTTGTAGAAGCAATTCGCATTACAGCAGAAACGTTGTCTGGAATTCCTTCTATTATATATGGGCTATTTGGAATGATCTTCTTTGTAACCTATGTGGGATTGGGATTTTCCCTAGCATCAGGAATTCTAACTATGTCTATTATGATTCTGCCTTTGATTATTCGTTCTACAGAAGAAGCGTTACAATCAGTGCCTATGAGTTATAGAGAAGCTAGTCTTGGATTAGGGGCAGCAAAATTACGAACTATTTGTGTGGTTGTACTACCATCTGCTATGAATGGAATTTTAGCGGGAGTGATCTTAGCTATCGGTCGTGTCATTGGAGAAACAGCAGCACTTTTATACACATCTGGTACAACCACGAGTATTGCTAAGAATCCAATAGATAGTGGTGGAAGAACATTATCTGTTCACCTATATATGTTAACTAGTGAAGGAATGCATTTTGATCAAGCATATGCAACAGCAGCTGTTTTGTTAGGAATCGTTGTGTTGGTAAATGCCCTATCATATGCATTAGCAAAAAGACTTACAAGAGGGAAATAAAGTGAAATTTGAAATCAAAGACGTTCATTTATATTATAAAGACTTTCACGCATTAAAGAATATGAACTTATCCATACCAGAACGAGAGATTACAGCCTTTATTGGTCCGTCAGGATGTGGGAAATCTACGTTATTAAAGAGTTTAAATCGAATGAATGATTTAGTAGAAGGTTGTAAAATAACGGGTGAAATCCTATTGAATGGACAAAATATTTATGAAAAAGAAATGGATGTAAATCAACTTCGTAAACGAGTAGGGATGGTTTTTCAAAAGCCAAATCCTTTTCCTATGAGTATTTATGATAACATTGCCTATGGTCCTAGAACTCATGGAATTAAACAGAAAGCACAATTAGACGAAATTGTAGAAAACTCTCTACGTAATGCTGCAATTTGGGAGGAATGTAAAGATCGTTTGAAAAATTCTGCAATGGGGCTTTCTGGTGGACAACAACAAAGGCTGTGTATTGCAAGAGCATTAGCGGTGAAGCCAGAAGTGATCTTAATGGATGAGCCAACTTCTGCACTAGACCCTATTTCCACATCAAAGATTGAAGATTTGGCTACGCAATTAAAAGAACAATATACGATTATTATGGTGACGCATAATATGCAACAAGCTTCTCGGATTTCTGATCACACAGCATTCTTTTTATTAGGTGAGGTCGTTGAAATGGGGCGTACGAAAAGAGTATTTTCCTCGCCTTCTAACAAACAAACAGAAGATTATATTACAGGAAGATTTGGATAGAAGAAAAATTTTCCTATTTCACTTGCTTTTCATAAAGACATAGTAGACTGTCCTTATCCTACTAAGGAAATGAAAGAAAGGAGAAAGAGAGAATGGAAATTAGCAACGATTATTTATGGTCTACTTTATCTGCGTTAAGTGGTAGTGCAACGAGTGTCATGGATACTACAGACAGCACTGCAACAAGTAGCTACTTCGCAGATTTATTAGCTACAACACAAAGTACTAGTTCTAGCGCATACTTACAAGAAATGACTAGCTTAGGTGCAGAACAATTAGGGAATCCTCCAGATTTTTCAAGTATGAGTACAGAGGAGTTTCGTGAGCATTTAATAGAAGTGCAAGAAGCTTTAGCAGCGTCTGGTGCAGATATTTCTAATTTACAAGATCCATCTGAATTGACAGAGGAAGAGTTAGAAGCGATGCAAGCCGAAATGATGAGCCGTGGACAAAATCCACCGCCACCACCACAGACTACTTCTATGGAATTAATGGAGATGATGCAATCAAGTTACTTATATTTTCTTGAAGAATCTTCTGGTATGTTAGATTCGGTTATGGATTCTTTTTAAGAATAAAGACTAAGTAAGAAGAAGAGGAGAATTACAATGATTAGTTCATTACATGAAAGTGTGTTAGGTAGTGTAGTACCTGGCGTAAGTTCGGTACAAAGTGTAGCATCAAGCTACGAAGCGTATGATAACACAGCTAGTAGTACAACATCTTATGGATATGACACAACAAGCTTTAGTTCAACAGGACAGATGATGGCAGCAGAAGGTTCTCATCCACCTGATTTTAGTTCAATGTCTACGGAAGATTTTCGTGAGCATTTAATAGAATTACAAGAGAAAATGGCAGCTAATGGAGTGGATACATCTAGTTTTGTAGATCCAACTACTATGAGTGAAGAAGATTTGAATGCTTTGAAAGATGAAATGAGTTCTATGGGCGATCGTGGTGTAGAAGGTAATGGAAGACCAGGACCACCCCCACCC
>JAWXVF010000205.1:0-3358 GCA_044425555.1 Eubacteriales bacterium | reverse complement strand
GAAGGTACTGTTTCTACTGCAAAAAGAGAACTTGCGGGTCAATATACTACACCATCTACATTAGCAGAGTTATTGGCTAAGATAACTGTTACAAACCTTAATGGAAATATTATTGATCCATGCTGTGGTACTGGTTCTATACCTAAAGAAACATTAAATTACAAAAAAAGTAAAATTGACAATGATTTGGCTGTAAATACAGTATGGGCATCAGATAAGTACAAATATCCATTGCAAGTTGCTAATATAAGCTTAACTTCCCCTGAAACAATAAATATTCCCAACAAAGTGTTTCAGCAAAATGCATTAAATTTAAGCGAAAGAAATAATGTCGAGATTGTTAATCCCGTAGATGGTACATTGATGGATATTGAAATCCCTAAATTTGATGCTGTTTTATCTAACTTACCATTTATTCCATTTGAAATTATTAGAGATGATGATAAAAGCTTGATTAACATGACTATTGAAGAAATAAGAAGTAAGAGTGGAATAACTCTAAGTCTTAAAAGTGATATATATTGTTTCTTAATGTTCTCGTTACACAAGATATTGAATAATGATGGCAGAGCTGGCTTTATCACTTCGAATTCATGGCTCGGAACAGTTTGGGGCAAGGAATTTTATAAGGCTTTAAATCATTACTACCATGTTGAGCAAATACATATTAGTGGAAATGGTAGATGGTTTGATAATGCACAAGTAGTGACCACTATAATAGTTTTAAATAAGAAACAAACAGTTTCTTCTCCTGATGGTCAACTCTCAACTTTATTTTACTCGTGGGAAAAGTCACTACAAGATATTAAAGAAAACAACAATATAAAAGAATGTATTGTAAGTTCTGCGTTGTTGAAAACAAATAATGATAATACAATATTAAAACAAAGTGAGTATTCGTATGAAAAAATTTCTCAAATCTTAGATATGAATGTTTCTTTGAATGCTTTTTTCCATAATATTGAGTGGCTTAGCGAACTATCTACTTGTTTAGTTCCAATAAAACAAGTATTTAATGTTATTCGAGGTGAAAGGCGTGGTTGGGATGATATGTTTTATCCTGAATCTGGGCATGGTATTGAAGAAACATATATACGAAGTGTTCTAAAAAACGCACGAAATGTTACATCGCTAATTGCAGAACCAGATAATGATGCTTTTTGTTGTCCTGATACCTTAGAACAATTAAATGCTAACAATAAAACTGGAACTTTAAGATGGATTAAGAAATTTGAAACTGCTGTCAACGGAACTGGTAAACTACTTCCTGATGTGTTAGCTAAGCGTAATATGCATTGGTATGAGATGAAGGATACCTCTACAACTGAAATATTTACTATGATGAATCCTGATAGAAGATTGTTTTATGCAAAGTTTAATGAGCCTACTTTTATTAACCAAAGGCTTATTGGTTTACGAACAAGAGATACATACTCGGATGTTGATTTAAATCATGCACTTTTAAACTCTATACTTGGCATGTTTTATATTGAAGCAGTGGGCTTCGGTAGAGGTTTGGGGGCATTAGATATAAATAGTAAATCTATCAATAATGCTTTTATGCTTGACCCTAAAATGGTTAGCGATGACGATAGAACTCGCATATTAGAATGTTTTAATCCTATACTAGAGCGTGAAATTAAATCAACACAAGAAGAATTAGCACAAACGGATAGAGAAATTTTTGATAAGGTAGTTTTGAAAGCCTTTGGAATTGAAGCGTATTATGAAAGAATAAAAAAATCTCTGATTTCTATGCAAAAAGTAAGATTATCAGTGAGATAGTATATTATAGGGAGGGACAAGCTAGAATGTATATAAAGAAAATCAAAATACAGAATTATCGAAGATTCAATAATTTTGAAATGGAGTTTAACGAAGGATTAAATGTGATTGTAGGGGCAAATAATGCTGGAAAAACAGGGTTACTGAAAGCAGTTTGCTTAATGAAATCTCCAGAAACTGTTTCATTTCATGATTTTAATAAAAATAATATAAAAAGATACTATTCTAGCTTATATAGAAATCAAGCTCCTGAAATTATAATTGATTATGTAATTGAACATAAAATATCCGAAGATAATACAGATGATGAAAGTATAATAAAACTACTACCGTTTATAGGTATGAATGATGTTAAGCAATCTATAGCAGAGTCAACGGATTCTACCCAATATACGTTAACAGCATTTGTTAGAATGAAATATACTCTGAATACAAAAGATATGGCAAGATATCTTGAAGAAGCGAAAAAAGTTAGTAACGAGTTAGAGTTTTGTGATTTGTTAGAACGCTTTGAAAAGTCATATACTTGGAGTTATGCCAATGGTGTTAGTGATGCAGAAGTAGATAAAAATGAAGCAACCAATATCTTTAAAATAGACTTTATAGATGCTGAACGCAATAGCGATGTAATCTATAAAGAAACTAAGTCAGAAATTGAGAGCTATTTAAAAAATGACAATGTAATTGGTTTATTGCAAGACCTGCGCAAAAGTACTTCTGCAAATATGAAAGAAATCATTAAAGATGTTCTAGAAAAAATAGAAGATCTAATTGTTAAAGAAAAGAATGACATTGGTCTTGCATATGGCAATATTGCTATTTCACAAGATATAAGACCAACTACTGCTATATCCAGTTCCTATATCATAGATGTAAAGGACACAAAAGATGACTTTGTTTTACCGCTAACACACAACGGACTTGGATATAACAATCTAATTAATATTTATATGTTGATAAAATTGGTGGAAATAAAAAAAGGTCGAGATTTCCGAGTTCTTTGTTTAGAAGAGCCTGAATCACACTTACATCCAGCTATGCAATATAAGTTATTTAAGTTTTTAAAGAAATTAGATGAAGAAAATAATTTGAATCAACAAATTTTTGTGACCACACATTCCCCTAACATTACTGCTGTTGCGGGATTAGATAATATGTTTATGTTAGCATTTTCGCAGAAATTAGAAATTAATGATTGTGTACAACAAAGCTTACAAAGCCAATTAAAAGACCATGAGAACTCAAAAAAGCATATGGTGAAATTTTTAGATGTAACACGCTCTGATATGTTGTTTGCTGATAAAGTTATATTTGTAGAAGGTTTAGCAGAAAAATTACTTTTACCTAAATTCATGGACAAATGTAAAAAATCATATGAAGACTATCATATTTCGATAGTAGAAATAGGTGGTAAACATTTCGATCATTTCTTAAAGTTGTTTGCAAATAATTCGGTGTGTAAACAAGTATTATGTATAACCGATACAGATTTTAAATGGACTAAAACCGTATCTGTTCAAAATTACAGATCGGAAGCTGAACATGTTAGAAAGCTAAGAGGAGCCTATTCCGT
>JAWXVF010000204.1:0-3363 GCA_044425555.1 Eubacteriales bacterium | reverse complement strand
GTTGCAAACCAGATATAACCTGAGTTGTAACAAGAAATATCCGGGTATGGCGCAGCTGGTAGCGCGCTTGACTGGGGGTCAAGAGGCCGTGAGTTCAAGTCTCGCTACTCGGATATGATAAAAACCGCTTTCACGTTAAGTGAAGGCGGTTTTTCTTTTAAAAAGTTGATGCGTTTGAGCGTTTTTTATCTTGTGTTTGCCAATAGGACGTTTCTTCCCATGCGCTTTCTTTCCATAAGAGTTTCATTCAGTCACCTCAATGAGTTCATGTTCCACCAAGTTAGTAGTGCCAGCATTGATTTTTGCAATTGCACTTTTAAGATGTGCGATGTTGCTCTGTGAGTAAAAAGGGTCGGCGGTAACTTCAAAGGGGATGCGTCTTTCTCTCGTGACCGCTTTCGCAAAAATAGTAAATGCGGCAGTGGTAGAAAGCCCCATTTCAGCACAGGTTTCTTCTAGGTTTCTTTTTAGTTCGCTATCCATACGAAAATTTACGTTTACTGCTTGTGCCATATATAATGCTTCTTTCTATGTTGTGGTACCATTAGTATATGATATCGTAATGAAATAATGTTTTTCATTGCGATTTATGAAAGTTTACAATTGAACTTCATAACCAATCTCAAAAAGACAAAAGAACTGTCCCTTTGTCTCGTTTGATGTCTGTTACCTTCCTGTTTCTAACATTCTTGCTTTTTCTAAAACCATATTCATTCCATCTGTTCCAGGAAAATGTCCAGAATCTTTAACGATAGTACAAGTAAGATTAGGATTTTGACAATGCTCCACAGTTTTTTGAACATATGTTGTAGACGCAACAATATCCGTATCTCCTTGTATAATCATATATGGAACCTGAATGTTTTTTAATGCTTCTTCTAAATCAACCTGTAGAATTTCTTTCCATAAGGATAAATTCTTACTATAGCCATTAACCATAATAGCTTTAAAATCACGGAATTTATAATCAGGGCTGGTTAACAGTCCCTTGATAACATCTCCCATAGGAGCAGTTTCTCCATTTTTATTGGTATATCCATCTGTATATTTTTTAATGCAACTTGATACTAGTTTTAAATCCGAATTTGTAATGTTTTTTATATCTGTATTCTTAATTGCATCGATATGTTTCCTTGCTTTTTCACTTTTTTGTAGTTCGCTATATACTTCTTCGTTAAAAAATACACTTTTAATGATTTGTCCCCATACAACAACTCCATCAACATTACAGTTTGGCGTTTCAAGAATTTTTGCGCTTAAAATACTTCCCCATGATGTTGCGAACATATATATGGGATTGTTTGGAAATATATTTTTTATTTCTTGAACTAAGTCCTCGGTCATTTTAACAAATGTATCAATGCAAAAGGTATCATCTATTTTCGCATTATTAATTCCGCAACCATATTGATCCAAATAGACCATGATAAGCTCATCTGTGAATTCCGGAAACATTCCTCGACAACCTACAGAAAATGGGATGGGTGAACCAGGACCTCCATGTAAATTAATTACAATTGGAAATTCTTTTTTCTTGCCTTCAATTAATACTTTTTGATTAAACCCTCCCAGATTGAAAGTATATAATTTGGAAATTTCATTATTTTGAATTATTAATTTTCTTCGCTTATTCATGCTTCCCCTCCTAGGGTGGTTCTATGTTTAAATGAAGTGCTTTTGTAACAATAATAAGAAAAACATATTGCTTAAATACGCTACTATCATTATGATAATATTCCACCAATCACATAGACTGCTTCTTCCGGATACCCTTCTGTTTGAGAATAATCATCTTCACAGTAAAAGACAAGATTCGTTATTCCTAGAAAATCTTTGTTATTCTCATAGACCGAATACGACTCTACATACATTCTGTAAGTTTTACCCGAAGTTGTTTGAATATTATAAATTTTACCAGCTATTGTTTGTTCTACTAATTCTCCATCTGTAGAACTACTTCCTTGTATATAATCATTAGGATTGTCATAAGAAATAATTTCACCATCAAAGAATTCCGCTAAGCCTTCAAATTCACCCTCTTGTGCCATGCTATCCACAATGTATGTCCATATTATATAGGTTTAAGGTCATTGGTAATTCATAATCCACAACAACCCGCTGAAGCGCTACATCCCAGAAAAAGACATCATAGATTTCACCTGTATATAACCCGTATTTGGCTCCACTTCCAAGATTTAAATAGCTTCCCTTCCAAATCCAGAGTGCGTATGATGCTCCATCTACATCTGTAGCAATGGTAACACAAGGAAAATGTAAAGTGAAGAAAAGCACCTCCGCAAAGGTGCTTTTGATCATTAATACCTAATTTCGTTCCCAATAAATCAACTTATACGATTTCTTTATAAAGCTCGATAGAAAGTCCGCCGTCTAGCAATGAACCTAATTGTGAAACACCTGTTTTAAAATGTTCTGTTTCATTGTGGATATCAATAGCCCGTTGGTCTATCCAAAATTCAATAAAACAAATTTCATTGGGGTTTTTTATGCTTTGATTTAAAGAATAAGAAAGATTGCCTTTTTCACCACGGCTACCGGCAACTAATGGAGTTGCTGCTTTAATAACTTCTTCAAGTTTTCCGTCTTTAATCTTACCTTTAGCAACAATCTTAATCATAAAATCTCTCCTTGCAATTTTTTGAAATAAAACAATTATTGTGTTTTTAATTGATGATTGGATTATACATCTTCTTTGTTTGAAAATCAAGCAATATAAAATATGTTTAATCACTCGAAAAATTCTGCTTCGTGAATGGTTTTATTTATAACAGTAGCGAAAGCGGTGTTATAAATATGTTGTTCATTTTATTTTATGGGAATTGTTTCTTCATAAGTTTGTGTGATAGTTGTACTTGGGCTATCATTGAAACTATTAAAAGACACCATTGAGATTACAACCATAAAAATATTGAATACAACAATAGCAATGGTTATGCCTAAAATCACTTTCCATATAGTGCGTGAATGCTTGTTTTTAATAGCGAGCTGTTCATTTATTCTTGCAAGTTGCTGTGAAATTTCGTTTTGTTCCGTTTCATTTGCACTTGATTGAAAGCTGCCGCCTAAAAGGTCGCTTGTGGTTACTTCAAAGAAATCTGCGATTTTAATCAGCATTTCAGCGTCGGGAACCGATAACCCTTTTTCCCATTTTGAAATAGTTTGACGAACAACATTTAATCTTATTGCTAATTCTTCTTGCGTAAATCCTCGCTGTTTTCTTAATGACTTGATTGTTTCGTTTAACATAGCAAATACCTCCTTCGCACTTTCATTATAGCTGATATTGGTCCATTGCCGCAAGCAACGCATATTAACATTCGTCATACTGAAGCTAAATGTTATATA
>JAWXVF010000203.1:0-3410 GCA_044425555.1 Eubacteriales bacterium | reverse complement strand
CCACCAAAATTGACGCTAATAATTTTTTCATCTTCCTTCCCCCTTTCTTTTTGTTCGTTTTAACTATATAATCAATATTTTCACCGATTAAAGTATACAATTATAATAAACATTTTCTAGGTGTTTGTCAACTATATTTAGTGCAAATTATCAATTTGCATATAATTTTATATTTCATTCACTGATTATGGTTAAATTATACTTCTTCGCATCTTTCAAACCAATCTACTTTGCAATATAATGCAATTAATCCCTATGTAAAACGTGCATAAAATATGCACGTAATTATGGCTAAGCAATCGAAAAAACGGTGTTTTAGCTAGTAGTATCTGTATTACTCTTTGTAAAAAAAATATTCGATTGCGATTTTTCTTGATCGCAGTTCCTTATCTATCTAGAATATTATATGTGCAACTATACATTCCGTTACTCTAGTTTTGATAAAGGATTAATTGCAACCCCACTTTCTCGCAATTCAAAATATACATTACACCCTTCCACCGAAAAATACTTAGTCGGACTAGCCACTTCTCCTATAATCATACCTTTATCAAGGTAGGAACCCTTTTCTATAGCGATATTACTCAACTGTCCATACAAAACAGAATACGTATCATTCATCTTTACAAGAACAGTATGTCCTGTTACCGCATCATAGTATACATCTTCTACCATTCCTGCTGATGCTGATGTCACCACTTCCCCTTCTACTGCTTGAATGACAATTCCTGAATTGTATTTATATTGTTTTAAAGTCGGAAAGTAAATTGTTTTATCCATGCTATAATTTAACAAAACATTTCCTACAATAGGCCACTGCAAAGTATCTCCACTACCAAAGGTAACCCCTGTAAAAGCACTAGTTTCTTGCACTTCTTCCACAATCGAGTCAGAATCTTCCTCTTGTACCTCTAAGGATGCAATCTGTTCCTGGCTACTATTCCATTCTAGTTCTTCCTCATCTTCCACATTCTCTACATCTGTAGATTCAATCTCTAATGCTGGAATTGTAACCGTTCCAGAATTGGCTTCTAATGAATTGTCTTCTTTGGAAGTAATCGTATTATTTTGCCACTCGCCAATGGTAAATTCCTGATTCTTCTCATACTCTTCTGCCTGCTGTGCCAATTCTCTATTCGTTTCTTCTAACGCTGTAAAATCAATAATCACCTTGTCTTCTGACGTTTCACGCATCATCAACCCCATTGCTGTTAGAACACTTAATACTACAGCTGCCGCTCCTACCATAATCCATTTTTCTCTATTTGTATTCATATAATCGCGTTTTCTCATAATTATCTCCTTTTTCATCAATCCCATTCGATAATTATAGTGTGAACGCTTTCTCAGTTCTTATACATCATTTTTAATTCTTCCTACAATCTAACTCTACAAATATAATTGAACCCCTATATTATGATAAAAATACTCTAAAATTTCTTCAAAACCTTTCCCTTCTTTCGCTAGATCATTTCCTGTATATTGACTTAATCCTATACCGTGTCCAATCCCTTTCGTATGTATGATTATATCCTTTCCTTCTTGATAAATAGTAAAGTTAGACGAAGGTAGTGATAATTGATTTCGAAACTCTTCTCCTGACATACTCCTATTGCCAACTTCCACTTTTAAAACGTAATTAGCATCATCTATGACAGCTACCACTATTTCCCACTCTTCTTCCCATTTATCCATGCCAAATGCTTGGCTAATATCATTTCTTGAAAAAGTAAAACTTTGTAAATACATCGGAGACAAAATATCATTTTTACAAGAAACTCCTTCCATACCTTTGTAACATATATCTTCTAATAAGTCACTAGCTTCTCTAGTCACCCCTGCACTTAGGGCAAAAAAAGGTAATACGACCCACTCTTCATTTACAGTAATCACCATATTTTTTGTATCCACTAATGCAATATAAAATTTTTGTGCATACTCTTCATAAGATTCTCCCCACAATTCTTTTCTATCCACTACATCATAATAAGTATTTCCCATTTGTGTCACATCTATTACATAAGTAGGATTCCAGGAAAAATTTTCGTCTTCCATTTGTAACATAAAATTAGTCCGTAGAATCACCGCTTGCACCTTAATCATCTCTAATTCATAAGACGGATCAATACAACTTGCAAGTACACCCAATAAGTACTCTTCAAGAGAAATAGAAACTTCTCCAATTTTCGAAGATATTTGCACACGATACATACTATCAATATTCGTATAATCTTCTTCTATCGGTTGATGAATTCCATATGTAAATACTGTTATGCTATATGGAAATAGGAATAAAAAAAGTATAAATACTGTTGTTTTTTTGAATAAAGTATTCATAATATAATAAAACCCCTCTCATATACATTATATTAGGAAATCCCTATAGTATATGAGAAAGGTTCTTACGTTATGTTTGCGTATACTCTAAAATTTCAGAGAATCCCTTTATACTTTATTGTAATTAATCAAACAGCCCTTTAAAATAATCTGTCTTTCTTCATCAGTTAATTCACCCATTTTCAAAGTAAACTCTTTTAATTCACTTCCACTAACAACATAAGCCACTAGTTCCATCGCCTTTTCTTCAATCGCTTTTTTAATATTTGGTACATATAAATAGTCTAACCGTTTAAATGGCAATTCCCCTGCATCAATAATAAATGGCAACATTCCCCAATTAATTAGATTGGAACGATATCGTTTTGTAGCATATTCATTAGCAATATTCGCCCATCCACCTAGTACCTTTTGACAAGAGGCTGCTTGTTCTCTAGCAGAACCATCTCCTGGCTTCACAGCAAATATCGCACTACCAAATCCAGTATTTTCTTGATTTACGTCACTAAATCGTTGTTGTATTGTTGCAAATGCTTTATCGCACTCTTCGAAAACACCTGTTATTTTATCTCCCACTAATCTAGCTACTTCTACTTCTTTCATCTCTTTCGCAAGTCCTACGTATTCTGGATCTTTTCTAGAAAGTGTGAATTCTGCAAGTCCTAGTGGATTCGAACGATAAGAGGAAGTTTCTCCAGATGGAATCAATTCATCTGTTGTGGTAACTGGATCATGAATTTCTGATACTACTTTTAATACTAAGTGATCTGTCAATGCACCCATAGTAGGCCAATCCTTAATGTTAGGACCAAATTTAACCTCTACGCTAGGATCTGCAATTCCTTTAGAATCAAATACTCTATTCCCATAGATAGTTTCATCAAAGAAGTATTTATACGTTGTTCCACATCCTGCCACTTCTGTGGCTGGTGTTAAGAATCCTTTGTTCTTAGCGCTTGCCGCAATAGAACGTGCATCCATTAATGCCACTGATGAAATCTGTCCATTTTGTAACTTAGAACCTTCACGGTTAGGGAAATTCCTAGTAGAATGACGAATACTAAATGCATTAT
>JAWXVF010000202.1:0-3457 GCA_044425555.1 Eubacteriales bacterium | reverse complement strand
TATCATATTCATAACAATAATTAATACTTCCATCTTCCCTGTAATCAATAGACTTCACACAATTCCCATTGCTATCATATTCTCTCTCACTCCACCTACTAATACTTCCATCTTCCCTGTAAGAAGTATACTTCACACAATTCCCATTGCTATCATATTCTCCCTCATTCCACATACTAATACTTCCATCTTCCTCGTAATAAATATACTTCACTTCATTCCCATTGCTATCATATTCATACTCATACCACCAACTAATACTTCCATCTTCCTCGTAAGAAATCACTTTCGTCAACAGTGCTTCTAATCCCACTCCTTGATTTGTTACTTCTCCCTCTTTATTCGTGAAGAAGAAGCGATCACGAAAGCTCATAGCAATTACGATTCCCACTATGAGAAGGATCGCAATCTTTTTCTTTCTAGGATCTTGCCAGATATCTGTTATGATTCCCTTCTGTTGGATAGGGGTGTTCTGATAGGGCGATTGTTGTGATGCCACAGAACTTACTGGTGTTTGTACTACATTTCTACTTGCACCACACTTAGCACAGAACTTACTATTGTCTTCTAATTGATTTCCACATTTATTACAGAACATTTTGTTCTCCCTTCGTACTTTACGTTGTCTTGTTCGTATATACTTTTCAATAACTCTGCCTTATTCATCATACATTCTATCTCTTCTAGATGTTATATAGTTAAGAATGTTAACACATCTTGGAAGAATTGAATTATTATCTTATGTTCATTTAATATTTCATCAATATGATGCTTCCTAAGTTCCTTGCAAATATCTGTCCATACACGCAAGTTATATTTTCCTAATCCATCTCCCCAATATTTACGCGGTGTACTCCACGACTCTACATTGTATAGCTGATCATAAATCTCTGAATACGTAAGCGTTTTGTACTGTTTATAACATTCATTATATAAACCATCAATAAGGTCATCCTTTATATATTGCAAGCATGTTTCTTCTAATTCTGTACACTCATCAAAGACACCTTCTATTTGGGTAATCATTTTTAACTTGTAATCACTATATTGTGCTTTAAACTCTTCCACACCACACTTTTGAAATGAACCATAAATATTAGCTGTATTACCAATTCCTAGGTGATTTACTGCTCCT
This sequence comes from Eubacteriales bacterium, assembly GCA_044425555.1. Taxonomy (GTDB): domain Bacteria; phylum Bacillota; class Clostridia; order Lachnospirales; family Lachnospiraceae; genus JAWXVE01. The sequence goes on along the minus strand of JAWXVF010000202.1, from coordinate 2,322 downwards.
CGTAGGGAAGAATGATTTACGTACTTTACAAGTTCTTCTTCAAATCTTTTTAGAATATCATGATTTCGTACCATGACTTCCTGCATCATAGTATCTACCAGCTTACGACACTTTTCTATTTTACATTCCGTTTCTGTAGTAATGTGTCCATGACTTAATTGCTCTAATACTTCTAGATGTCTATATAATTCTATACAATACTTAGAATACATATTAGATAAGACAGTTCCAATATTGTCTAAAAATTCTCGTTGGGTAGTTTTACAAGTGTCTTGGTCAATTCTATTTACTTTCGCATTACCTAAACAGATACCAGGCACAGTATCTATAAATAAAAAGTTATCCTTGAAAAACGAAATCTTAGAATCATTCATTCTCCTCATCGCTTCCGCACTCTTTGATTGCATACCACCTTCTCTATCCTCTAAGAAATTCGTAATATTACAAAGCTCCCCATCTTTCTCCATACCAAGTAACACTACTCTATGTTGGTAATCTTTTTCTTCGAAAGTTAATGTTTGTCGTAAGATAGAAAGAATTTCTTCATTCCCACCATACCCCGCAATCTCATCACACATAATCGAAATTCCATTTTCTCTTGCTAGATACTCTTGTATATCTGGTCGTTCTCCACCATCTAATCCTCTTGTATCTATCACAGAACGAATATAAGATGGTATTTGCAATGGCAAATCTTTGTCACTAATCTTAATAATAAGATTCCGTGGCATAGGAGATGCTTTTCTGTTTCCATCATTTATTTCTTCGAAGGTATTTTTCAACCATCTCTTACAATCAGTTCCGTCAAAAGGAATCGTCTTTTCGGTTCTAGATTCATAGCGAATCGCTTCTTGCAAAGCTGTAATTAATTGACTTTCTTGATTACAAGAAAACAGTTCTATTACTTCCTCGTTAGATAAGTTAAGAGGAATATTCGCCATATTTTTAATTAACGTAATCATTTCACTCGACAAAGTAGATTTCTTATTATGTAACACCTCCACAAATCCCTCTATATATTGGTAGAAATCACCACAAGACACTTCCTCTATGCGTATTTCAGTGGAATCGGAATTAGGAATAATCTGTGTTTCGCAAATCGTAATCCTACCAGAACCAGTTTTTAATAATAATGCATCTGACAATCGAATTCCTTCTGTTAAAACATCGTGATTGATAAGATCAAACATGGTACATATGGTGGTAGATTTCCCGATACCCACTTTTCCATTAAAATATAAATCGTATTGTTCTACTTCGCATAGCTTCTGAATATGGTTCGCTCTCTTTTGAATATGCTCTGCCATTTTCTTCATTAATACATGAATATCTTTATTCTGTATGTCAGAACATTTCTTATACGCATTCTCACAACATTGAAGTACCTCTTCTCTTTTTTCTGTTAAATTCATATCCTATATCCTCCTAATCATTTCTAAATTTACATGTATTTACTTCTTACCAATTCATAAGAACATTAAAAATCCTCTATAATTACATTAATCTGAGAATCACTATTGAAATCTGCAATACTCTGCTTAATCGTATCGTCTTGTATAGTCACTAAAACGAGGGGATTACCTTTAAACGGATACTTCCCTAAATGAGTTACTGTATAAGGGATAAATACCCATGTTAATTGATTATCCCAAAAAGCGTTATCCCCTATATGCGTTACAGAATCTGGTATCACCAACTCACTTATGTTATTAGAGGAAAAAGTCCAATCTCCTATATGGGTTACAGAACTTGGTATCACAATTTTCTTCCCAAATCCATAATACCCTGTTAATTCTCCATCTTTTATCACAAAGAAGAAGCGTCCACTAAAGCTCATGGCAGTTAAGATTCCTATTACACTTATTATAGCAATGGCAATTCTTTTTTTACGAGTATCGTTCCAGATATCACTTACCGTATCTCTTATTACATGTACCACCCCTTTCTTCTTAGTTGGTACCTTCTGTTGAATAGGTGGTTGTTCTACTACAAGATTCCCTGCTTCTTGTACCACATTTCTACTTGCTCCACACTTGGGGCAGAACTTACTATTTTCTTCCACTTGATTTCCACATTTATTACAGAACATTTTTTGGTATTAATGAAAACTATTTAACAACTCATTGATTAAAAAGGTGGAAGTTTCTTGCATCTGATCTACAGTACTGGTATCTCCTGTAATAGATTCTTCTACTTCTCGTACTGTTTCAAAGCTCCCTTCTAATAAGTTATTTGCTAGATAGCATTCTGTCATTAGACGATAATACTCCATATCCCCTGGATTCTCTGCTACTAATTGAGCGAAGATAATACTTGCTGATA
>JAWXVF010000201.1:0-3459 GCA_044425555.1 Eubacteriales bacterium | reverse complement strand
AAATTCAACCTTATCGTGGTATTTTGGTTTTGCTATCAATTTATCCATATAATATTCCATTAATTTCTTAGCAATATTTTCATGGAGATTAGAAGGAATAAAAGAGTTAAATGTAATTCTAACATCTACATAAGGAACACCTGCAAATGTCACTAAAAGGGGATGTCCTATTAAATTACGATATCCATAATTACTTCTTTGATGTGCCCAAATACTATCTGTAATTAATTCTTTATATAAAGATAGAGCAAGTTTCCTCGGACGAACTCCTATAATTTCGGCTGGATTCCAATCAGGCATCAATCCAAAAACAGTTTTAGTTCCTAATAAGTTAGGATGTGGACGTGATAATTTTTCAATCTTTTTATATAACTTTCCTAGCACTTTATCAAGTTCTATACTACTATTTCTTTTTTACTATTTGCAATGGGTCTTACTTGAAAAATAGTTACTTGGAAATTCAAATCTACTCCAAATTCAATATCTAAATATTCATTTTCAAAGTATGCTTCTAATGTAGCGCATTGTTCTAATAAAGTTGCTATCCATTCCTCTTTTTCTTTAATAGGATTATTCTTCTTATAAATCACTTTTGTTTTAAAATCGGCACCACAACCCGAGGTGATTCCTTCACTACCGCCACCCTCTTCATAATTCAACACATAATAGGATGCTAACGTATCAATATCCGCTGTGAAAATCACGCCCGCAAATTGTATGTTTTCTAACATAGGTTGTATGAGAACTTCTTCATCTCCCTGTGATTCATATGAGGAAATCACCTCATTTATAGCCAATTCTAATTGTTGCTTATTACACTTTTCTACATTTAGAACTGATTGATAATGCCCTGCAAAAGATGCTTCTTGTGAATCTTCTTTCGATGTTGAAGAACGCACAATTAATAAAGATTCTTTAAAATATTCTTGAATCTTCTCAATCGTTCCATTTTTATGGTTCTCGTATTCATTAATTGTTATAATAAGAGATGGCAAAACACGTACTGATTTCACTTCTTCTATTATTCTACATAATGTCTGTGCTTTTGTTCCCATATTAGTCATTAATGGTTTCCTCTTGCTTGCAAAATTGCCAAATGTTTTAAAACTGGGTGAATAATATAGAAATTTTGCTCTTTTTCAGTTGTCCCTCTTAATCCATTTTCAGATTTATTCTCACAATTCTTAATCCACTCTACTAAAGTCTCTGCTCGCAATAGAGGATCTACTACTTGGTCAAAATCTACATATCCTTTTGGAATCGGATAATGCTTCTTATAAAGCATATCACCAGAATCAATCGCCTCATTCATATAGAATATGGAGCATGTTAGTCTTTTCTCCAATAGCATCTCATAATACACAGTTGTACTCCCCTTATAAATTGGTATATCACCTGGGTGTACATGAATAAATTGTTTACCTACATTTAGAATATCATGTTTTAAAATGGTCCCACCTGGTCCCGCATAAATCACATGTTTGGTAGGCAAATTCTTAACACTTTGAACAACTTCTTCTGAATTCACTTGCAATGTATTGATCAGCTTATACGGAATATTATGATTTTTTAAAGTTTTCTCAACATGTTCTTTTTCATTAACAACAGATTGAACACCTTCAATACTTCTCAACAATTTTTGATTTGTATTTTGGTCTAGGGTTAAACGATTACTCTCTTCCTTCATGACCGTATTTTCATTGGTTAAAAACAATACTTTTTCGGGTAATAATCCATTTGCTATTAGATTTTGAAGATATGCTTTTCCACGCATAGTATTAGCTAATAATATACTAAATTTCATTTCCCAACTCCCTTTTATATGCTGTATACAACTCTAACTCTTCCTTTAATACATAATTAAATAGCAACCAATGATTCTCAGTATTGAATTCCTCTTTACAGGATACTAATAAATCATTAACTTTTAATAACGCATTAAAACATATCATTTTTTCTTGATTTGATTTACTTACATGATTTACTTGAATCATTAATATGGCGAATAGCAAGTAATTTTGAATATCATCATATTGCTCACTGGTTTTTAACCAGGTTTCTTTATCATATGATACGAATAACTTTTTACTAACTTCAAATTTTTTCACCATACGGAATGTAATTGGATCTACAGTATCCTTTGTCGCAGACTGGATTAAATTGCATAATACTTGTTTTGTGTAACCCTCGTCATCTGATAACCATTTTGTAATATTAGATACAATTTCTTCATCCACTACGTGATGCATTGTACTTGCATAAGATAATGACTCCTGTCGACTTAATTCAAACACATCTAAGAACATACTTCCACGGTATTGTGAATATTCATATTTTTCAGGGTATTTCAATAGATTTATTTTGCTATAATGATATTCTAACTTATGCTCTAATTCTAATGTTTGCAAAATATCAATTGCTACTTCTGTAAAGTCTTCATGATCTTTTGTATTGTCAAATATGTAATCAATCTTTGCTGACTTCTCACATTCGATATCAATTCCTACCACGTCTGTAATAGTCCCGTTTAATGCCCCTTGATAGAGTTGTTTGTTGTCTCGTTCTATTAATTTCTCCAAATTAACATCTATATGTATTTCTTTATAATTGTCAAAGTAACTACGATTATACGTTCTAAGTTCATCTTTACATAGTAAAACAGCAGCTATTACATGAATGCCTTGTAATTCTAGAATCTTACATAATCTAGAAATACGATACCCATTTTTCATCCTATCCTCAAGAGTATGTCCTAAATCTTCCCCTAAAATAGTCCTAATCGTATCGCCATCCAAGAACACCCACTGTTGTCCGACTTTTAATATTCTATATAACTCCATTGCTAACGTTGTTTTTCCTGAAGCTGATAATCCTGTTACCCATATAACCATTTTCTATGCTCCTTTATTTACCAATACATCTTACATATCATTTATTTTAGTAGGTCAGTAGTTCTTCTATACCTTCCCATGTATCTACTTTTCCTTGTAAGATTTCCATCATACAATTATGATTCTTTTGATATTCCACTAAAAGATTTTCCTCTTTGGCCATAATCACAGTAGCACGTATTGTTTCTGCCCCATCCCGATCTTTTTGAATACTTTCAACATGAAACTTGGCTGATATTCCCATTTGCGCCAGCTTCTCTGTGTACTCTGGTAGTGAAATGATATATACACTTTTCCCAGTTCCCATATCACTTACTAATGTATCTGTTTTGCTAAAACTAATGCGATTAAATACTGCTAATTTACATTGATTCGCAATTTTAATTAAATCTTCTGACTCTCTTAATGCATATCTTAAACTAACACTTAATCCATACAACAAGTCTACTTCTTCATTAATTGCATTTAAGAACTTGCTCGCAGTATCCTCTCTGTAGGTATCCACTAAATATTCTGGGTGGAATTCATGTGCTCCTTGGTTCATAAGCTCCGAAATATCAGAACCTAT
>JAWXVF010000200.1:0-3469 GCA_044425555.1 Eubacteriales bacterium | reverse complement strand
CTATATCGCATCCTAATATAAGCATGTCATCATTAATAAATGAGAGCTTTGCATTCTTATCGAATTTTCCATTGGTTTCTAATTCATGCCAAGTAGAAGCTTTAAGATTACTTCTTATTTCGTCTGTTTTTCGTATTAATTCCTGTTGTTCAAAAATATTTGCTGTTGCCTCTTGATTTTTCTTCGATTTACCTTTAGTATTCATTGTATATACCTCTCGTGTTTTTAGAATTTTACCAACTGCCAGGTCAGTAATAATCTAAATTTACTTGAGGTATGTTTTTTTGTCAATCACTTGACCTATTTATAGTATACAGGAAGCTTTCTATTAATGATTTAGTTGAATAATACAATACAAATGCGACACAAGCAATATATAGTGCTAAAAAAAGAAAAAAATACAGCATATTTAGTATAATGAGAAAAAGTAAATATAATAAAGTTGAATATTTGCGCGCTGTGCGCTATAATAATGACAATTAGAATGCGGGAGGTCAATATGATTACAATTAATAGTAAGTACCTAGAAGGTTATAGATTTATAGATTTATTTGCAGGTTTAGGTGGATTTAGATTGGCGCTAGAGTCATTTGGAGGAGAATGCGTTTATTCGAATGAGTGGGATAAATTTGCTCAGCAAGTTTACTCGAATAATTTTGGAGAAATTCCCGAGGGAGACATTACTCAAGTGAGTGAAACAAAAATACCTGATCATGATATACTTTGTGCAGGGTTTCCTTGTCAAGCTTTTTCAATCAGTGGTAAGCAAAAAGGATTTGAAGATAGTAGAGGGACATTGTTCTTTGATGTTGCGAGAATTGTCAAACACAAAAGACCTAAAATTGTATTTATGGAAAATGTTAAGAATTTTGCTTCCCATGATAATGGAAAAACGCTAAGTGTTGTAAAGACTACTATGGAAGAATTGGGGTATACATTTTTTCAAAAAGTATTAAATGCTGTTGATTATGGAGTACCACAAAAAAGGGAAAGAGTCTATATGGTATGTTTTAGGGAGGATTTGAATATTAATGAGTTTGAATTTCCAAAAGGTTTTAGATTGGAAAAGCACGTTGAAAACTTTCTTCTTGATGAGTCTGAAGTTGCAAAGGAATTATATGTAGAAAGAGAAGATACTTATATGAATGGTTCACTTGACGACACATATAGTGATAAATCTATTCGACTAGGTATTGTGAACAAAGGTGGTCAGGGTGAACGTATTTATAGTACGAAAGGTATAGCAATTACATTATCTGCCTATGGTGGTGGTATATTTGCAAAAACTGGAGGCTATTTAGTTAATGGAAAACATAGAAGATTAGCACCAAGAGAATGTGCTAGAATTATGGGGTATCCTGATAGCTATATAATTGCAGAAAATAAAAATCAAGCATATAAGCAATTTGGCAACTCTGTAGTTATAGATGTTCTTCAATATATTACAAGTGAGTTCGGAAAGGTAATGGTATCGGCAGATGAAGGAGATAGAGTTCAAAGCATGGTTAACTAGTAACAATTACTCTAAGAAAGTCCAAAGTGATGTAACATCAAGAATTAAAAAAATAGAACGTATCGATTATTTTACAGATATTGATAGTGAGTATCATAGCGACTATGGAGTAACATTATTATCAATATTTAAGAATAAAGGTGAAAATGAAGCGATGAATAAATTAGATTGTTCATCGCTTCCTGTTGGTAAATATCAATTAAGTACGTATAAATATGCTATAAAATTATACTTTAAGTTTTTGGAGAGTTTACAATAAAGCTTTTTCGAATTTTTCTAAATCACATAAAATTTGGACAGATTTTAACGTAATAGAAAAAATTACATTTGCATTGAAAGTATTTGATAGTTTTCTGATTTCGTATTGCTTATCACGTTGAGAAAACATATATTCATATGTTCCAAGTCTAAATCGTGTATCATGCATATGTTTATTGGAATTAACGTATAATTTAGTATTATCTATATTGGTGGAGATTACATCATAATTTGAGGTAATATAATCCATAATAGGAGCAGTATTTGATTTTCCGACATTGCTAGATCCACTACGCTTTACTCTATAGGTGGCTGTAATATTGAAATAGTCTAAAAAATTATCTAACGGAAAGATAGTAAAAGCATTTGTAATAATAAATTTGACACCTTTACGTTGGTAATAGTCGATAATCCAATCTGAAAATACTTTTTGACAGCCATCAAATATAATGTCTTTACCTTTTGTACCAGATTCTTTATATGCATCAAAATCGTTGATATCAATATTTATGTTTTTTCGGATACCAATAAAATATACGCGTTGTCGCATTTGAGGAACGCCATATTCTATACTAGATAGAACTTTGTACGAAACTAGGTAGCCACAATCAGTTAGTCGCTTCATTATGATTTTTAAGGTTTCCCCCTTATCGTGAGATACTAAGCCACGTACATTTTCTAAAATAAAACATTTTGGTTTATTTTCTTCTATATGTCTTGCTAAATGAAATATAATTTGTCCTCTATCATCATTAAAACCTTGTTTTCTTCCAATTACAGAAAAAGTTTGACATGGAAAACCAGCAATTAAAATATCAAAATCAGGTAAATTTTCACTTTGGACTTTTTTTAGGTTTCCAAAGTTTTTTTCGAGTTCGGTATTATGCATTATGTTATATGTTGCTGCAGACAATCTGCTGGTGTCAGAATAACCGACACAAGTTAATCCACATTGCTCTAATCCCAAACGACCACCACCAATACCTGAGCAGAAGTCAAAAAAAGTATTTAGTTTCATAATATCTCCTGTCAGTATCTATAAGTCTTTAAATAATCCAGATAAAGTTACATCTAATCCATGTGCTATTTTTTCAAGATTAATAATGGCAATATTTCGCTTACCTAATTCAACACTTGCGAAATATGTTCGATCCATGCCTATTTTTAAAGCAAATTTTTCTTGACTAAGTCCAGTTTGTTGTCGTAGTTCTCTTATTCGATTTCCTAGTTTGGTAGTAATCATAGAACACCTCCTATATAGATGATATTATATCAAGTAAACGGAATATATAGCAACGGATTATAAGTATCAAAAGATGCATCCTAAAAGATTGAAACTAATAAAAATATATAATAAAATAAAAAAATACAAGTAGCTGAAGGTTAGAATATAAAGAAAACAGAACAAAATACGCAAAAAATGTGTAGCTGCTAATATGGGAGTGCTTGAGTTTCCATAAATTGCAAGAAAAAAATAAAAATTTGTATATCAATCATTTTTTCTTGCGTTTATTTCCTTATTAGTTGCAAGCATCATAGGGGAATCTGTAATTCCATAGACGAGTACTAAGTAACTATTTTTTTTTGGAAGCAGTAATCTGAACTTTCACATGAGAAAGATAGGCTTCATGCTCTTTACCGCGATAAAAGAACTTAGTTTTCACCTTACCTTTTCGGCGATTACAAAGTTCTGTAGTA
>JAWXVF010000199.1:0-3480 GCA_044425555.1 Eubacteriales bacterium | reverse complement strand
ATAGTATATTCGTTCCTCCTTGCTATGTAGTTGTAATGTTTTAGGGTCAAAGCAAGAAGTTGCTAATTCGATAGTAGATGAAAAATCAAAGATTTTCCTATTAGACGTTTAGAAACGTAGAATGTTACGAACTTATTTGCTTTGAATTCATCATAGTATAAACAGATGAAAACTGTCAAGTGTTTTTTTGTAAATTTCACAAATACCATGTAGAAAAGTTGTTTTTTAGGCGTATAACACATTGTTATTATAGAGTTTTTTCATTATCAAAACCTCTACTTTACTTCTTGATAATAAACACACAACTCTTTCCTTAAGGGAAATACCTTCATCTTCTCATGATCCACATCATTTAATTGGAGTTTGATACCTGTAATTTGACTATTCTCATAAGTCTTATAATAATATGTCATCTGATCTATGTTGCAACAACAGCTATAAAGAGTAATATCCTCTTTATCTTCTAAGGTCATCACTGCCCCTTTTACAAATGCTACACTTTCTAAAATATGAAAAAATTGTACAATGCTACTATCATTATCAAGTTCACATCTAGAGTTCCCTTTTAAAAAGGCTGTTTTTACAAATCTTGAGGCAGAAGAAAAATCTCCTGGAAGCCCTAATGCACCAAAACCTTGGGAAAATGCTTTGATCTCTTTAGTTGGATAGATACAATTGGTCGGTTGCTTCGATGACATCGCCATATATTGACTTATATTATTCATATGAAAATCAAAAGGTGGGTTATTCGTTAAAATTCCAAAAGGATTTTGATGAATACTAACTCCCTTTTGCGTCTGCTCTAATACCACACTTTTCTCTTTATCCGCAATGATAAAATGTAATGATGCCAATGGAATATTTTCTTGAAATGGAATAGCTACAATTCGAAATTCTTCCATTACTTTTACAGCAGAATCTACACTATCACATTTCCCTAATAGAAACGCAATGATTTCATAAGGAGCAATATTATATTTGCCCTCTAGCTCCTGCTCTTCATAATGTGCAAATTGTGGAAAGTTAAGTCCTGCCACGCATAATCCCTTTTCATTGAAACCCTCTGCAAATAATGGCGTATTTTCTATAATGGCAGCCATTCCCATCATAGCATAATGATGTTCTAACGTTTCCATTTTTTTGAATTTTAACGAAAACTTTCTAGGGACTATGACTACTTGCTCACCAAAAGAATACTCAATATCCATATTCCTTCCAAAATAAAATTCCTCTGTTTGTAGTGTTAATGCTGTACACATATTTTCTCCTTCTTAGCTTTATTACTACTTATCATAATCTTTCTCTTCAATATTATACCTTATTTCCTATACACCTGCAACTTGGGTAAAATTTACAACGAAATAATCTAGTATTGTTTAAAATTTTTTCACATAACTTAGAATTATGTGATATACTATTATTGATAAATTGTAGTTATTCATATATATAAGAAAGGAAATAATACTATGAAACATTTAATTTGTGGTTGCTTAGGGTTTCTACTTACCATAGGAATCTTTCTCCAAAATGATGTACACGTATATGCAGCACAACAAGATTCAACATTTTTAGAAGGCATATGGTTAGAAGAAATGAATCTATCTGGATTAACCCAAATAGAAGCAGTTCAATTAATCGAATCCCATATAAAGGAGATTCGAGAATCAACTATCGTCCTAGAAGATTCTCTAGGGCATCAACTAACATTACCCTTAGATTCACTAGATGTTCAATGGAATAATCAAGAAGTTCTTGAGGAAGCAATAGAATTTGGACAATCTGGAAATATTATTCAACGATACAAGGACAAATCAGATCTTAATAATGTAGATAAAATTATATTTCCATTAGAAATTACCTATAACAAATCTACCATCAATGAATTATTAGTAGAAGAAGCTGATTTATTTACCATATCCAAGAAAAATGCCTCTCTTACACGAACAGCAGGTGAATTTCTCTTTGAAGAAGGACATAGTGGTTATTCACTAGATATCACTAATTCTACCAATCTGATTTACGATTCTTTGTTAGCGGGATACCGTGGTAGCGATCTTAATTTAGAAGCAATCTTAATAGAAGAAGAACCGTTAGGATCTGAACAAGAATTAGGTCTTATTAAAGATGTTCTTGGAACGTTTACTACTTCCTATACCACTTCCTCTAGTGGACGTGTGAAAAATATACAAGTTGCTACTAATTCAATTAATGGTACGATTTTATACCCTGGCGAAGAATATTCTACTCGTCAAGCCATGTTACCATTTAATGCAAGCAAAGGCTATGAAATGGGTGGCTCATTTGCAGATGGTGTATTAGTAGAAAGTTATGGTGGTGGAGTGTGTCAGGTATCTACTACTTTGTACAATGCTATTCTATTATCTGAATTAGAGATTACGGAACGCAATAATCATTCCATGACTGTTTCTTACGTACCACGAGCACAAGATGCAGCTGTTTCTGAGGGTGGGCTTGATTTGAAATTTGTAAACAATCTAGATTATCCAATCTACATAGAAGGTTCAAATACTACTGATAAAAGATGTACTTTCACTATATACGGAGTAGAAACTAGACCAGAAAACAGGTCTATTGTAATGGAAAGCGAAGTGACAGAAATTATTGCACCAGGAGCAGAAGTGATTACTCCTGTAGCACAAGGAATCGGATTCGTAACTGTCAACTCTGCTTATACTGGGTATCGTTCGAGACTATGGAAAAACGTATATGAAAACGGTGTAATTGTAGATCGTATTCAAATCAATAGTAGTATTTATAAAGCTGTTGCTAGAAGTGCTAGTGTTGGTGTGTATTCTGATAATCCAACCGCTGTGGCAGAGATTAATGCTGCTATAACAACTGGTAGTATTGATCATGTTCGAGCTGTTGCTGCAGCGTGGTCAGCAGCTTTTGCCGCAGAGGCTGCTGTTGCCGCAGGACTGGTTCCATAAATATGTTACACAAAACAGTACTTATTACAGGTGCGTCTAGAGGTATTGGCAAAGCTACAGCTACTATTTTCGCACAGTCAGGCTACCATTTAGTTCTTATCTGTTACACCTCTATCAAGGAACTAGAAGAATTTGCACAAGAACTACGAAGAATATGGAATATAAGTGTCCATACCTTTTCCGTAGATCTTAGCGATTCTTCTAATATCAAAGAATTATTTGAAATACAGATGCCTTCTAAAGGTGTGCCACCTATTGATATTTTAATTAATAATGCAGGCATCAGTCATATTGGATTATTTACACAATTAAGTGAACCCAAGTTACTAGAAATATTACACACAAATCTTATATCTACCATGTTATGTAGCCAATATGTATTACCCCATATGATTCAGATTCAATCTGGAAGAATTATCAATATCTCCTCTGTATGGGGAAATGTAGGTGCCTCTATGGAAGTAGCCTATTCCACTTCTAAAGCTGGTCTAAATGGATTTACAAGGGCATTAGCCAAAGAAGTTGCACC
>JAWXVF010000198.1:0-3482 GCA_044425555.1 Eubacteriales bacterium | reverse complement strand
TTTAGTGGATTTTTAGCCCCACCCTCACAAAAGTATGCATAACTAGAATAATGCACCACTATCTAATATTATATCATTATTTAAAATCTATTCCAAATATTATATTGTTTTAAAAAAAACTATATGACTTTACTGCATCAACTCTACCTTTTACAAAGTACATTTTTCTCGTTTTTACTACCGCATACTGTTTTTTACGCCTCTTTTCGCAAAATATTAGTTAATGTGTTTTTTTATCTCCTCAAATATCTCTTCATGTATTTCTTCAATTGTCCTTAATTTACCATTTTCCACACAACTAACCTCTAGCCAATCTTTTTCTTTTGCTAACTCACAAGCTGCCAAATATGCATCTTTCAAGTGCCCCACATCGTTTTCGTGTATATCCTTAGTTTGTTCTCCTGTTATTTTGTTTGCTCTTTTTTCTGTTAGCTCCAAACTTTTTTCAATTGGCATATTTAAGAAAATAACTTTATTCGGTTTTGGCAAAGAATATATATTAAATTCTAAATCCTCTAACCACTCAATAAATTTAGCTCTTTCTTGTTTATCTTCGATTTTACCTGCCTGATGAACCATATTTGCTGTTGTATATCTATCTAACAGTAAAATTCCACCACCATTATAAAATTCTTCAAAATCTTTCTTAAATGTAGCATATCTATCTACAGCATAGAACGTCGATGCAATGTATGGACTTATTGCTTTGGCATCACTACCAAATTCTCCCGCTAAGTACATTTTAACTAATGCCGAACTTTCACTTTCATAATTTGGAAATCTTGAATCCTTATATTTTATTCCTAACTTATCTAATCTTTCTTTTAATTTTTTAGACTGTGTTTCTTTTCCAGATCCATCAGTACCTTCTATTACAAATAGTTTTCCTTGCATAAAATCCTCCTTTTTCCACATTATAACATACTGCTAATTTTTTTCAATTAATTTATTGATTTTTGAACAATAAAATGTTATCATGTTTATGTAAACATTTTATTAAGGAGTGATTTTATGAATTCTTTTAGCACCGTCTCTATGACTATACAAAATCCCAATTGGGATTTGTCGACATCACGGATTCATCCTGAGAAAAAACATTTTGATATTGTAAACCCTTTTGTGTCTGATTTAGACGCAATTACATCTTCCACAGCTTTTAAGCGATTGAATGGAAAAACACAGGTATTTGCATTATCAAATAATTCTCATACAACAAGTAGAAAAGAACATTCTCTTGAAGTTTCTTCTACTAGTACTGCGATTTGCAGTTATCTTGGATTAAATCCAATTTTAGCACAAGCTGGCTCTTATGCCCACGATTTGGGACATACCCCCTTTGGACACAAAGGGGAAGAAATTATTAATGAACTTGTTAAAAAAAATATCTCTTGTGATGACTTTTTCAAACATGCACATCATGGCCTATATTTGGTAGACAATTTAGAATTAGTAACTTCCTATTCCGGTATAAGAACAAATCTCAACCTAACCTATGCAACTCGTGACTGTATCATTGGTCATTCGGGACGATTCCCAAAAGATGGTTTAAAACCTCGAGTAGAACCTATTGATTTGATAGATTTCAACAATCATTCCCCATTTACATGGGAAGGTTGTGTCGTCAAAATCGCCGATGATATTTCGTATCTAGGTACTGACCTACATGATGCTGTAAGACTTGGGTATGACATTTCATATGCCTATGATTTGTGCAAAACAATCGATTTAAACATTGATAACACACGCATTTCTGAGTATCTTATTCATGATTTGTGCGAAAATTCTTCCATTGAACATGGATTAAACTTTTCGCAAAAGAGTTCTGATTTTATAAATAAATTAAAGCAAGCAAATTACAAATATATTTATAAATCTGAGCGAAATATGCACTGTAACGGTTATTTCGAATTAGTTCTGACTTCGTTGTTCTCTCTTCTATCAAGTTTTTATGATGGTGATAGTACAATAAAAAAAATAACTTCTCTTGCAGATGTATACCCAAATTTAGTAAAATCCTTTTTAGGATACTTACCTAAATATTTCGATATTCCTTCTAGAACTGATTATATCTTCAAAAATTCAGCTTTGTTTGATATCGATAAACGTGAAGATTTTTACAAATGTATTATTTGCTTTATTGCAGGACTCACCGATTTAAAGGCACTTGAGTTTTATAATGAAACAATCGGAAATAAATTGTAACTCCAAAAGCTTAAAAGATTAATATCTTTTAAGCTTTTTTTATATTGTATATTTTTCCGATATTCGTCTATACTAATTTAAATAGATTGAATTTTTAATTAAGGAGGGCATTTATCAATAGTTTCTCAATCTGTATTATTTGATATTTGCAATATGTTTATGATAACTCTATCTGCCAAAGAAAGAAATTGTATCGAAAATTTGAAAGATCAGGAATCTCTTTGTGTTCAAAAATATACAAAGTATGAAAATTCTGCCAAAGATCCAGAACTGAAGTCACTTTTTTGTACTTTAAAAACCGCTGAAGAACAACATCTAACTGCACTTAATAACCTATTATGTGGTAATTTAGATTCTTGTTGCTGCCAATCTCAAGATGCTTCTAACTATAATCCACAAGCAACTTATACTGGTTCTTTCAACGTTTGCGATAAACAAAATGATGAATTTTTATGCACTGATGCAATTACTACTGAAAAATATGTTTCTTCTGCATATAATTTTGATTTGTTTCAATTCGGAAATACTAAAATTAGAAAATTACTAAATGACATACAAACAGAAGAACAAAATCATGCTGAAAAACTCTTTATATATAAGACTATAAATTTAATGACTTAGTCTTTTTAGAACTATTATATTATAATAGTTCTTTCTTTTTAAATTTTTTTGTTGACATTTGTAACAAAACATGTTATTATATTTATTGTTCAAATATTTGGGTCAGTAGCTCAGTTGGATAGAGCACAGGCCTTCTAAGCCTGGGGTCAGGGGTTCGAATCCCTTCTGGCTCACCAAATTTAAAACTATCTTTCGAGATAGTTTTTTTTGAATTCAAATACTATTTATTAGGAGGATAATATGTCTAAAAAAACTATATTTTCTATAACGTTTTTCATAAATCTAATTATATTTATTTTATTCAATTCCATTTTTGAAATAAGATACGAACAAGTAGATGACTTTATACTTCTTTCACTATACTCAGGAATAGATGGAATTTATAATACTAACACAATATTTTTTCATCCATTTCTAAGCTTTATACTTAGTATTTTCTTCAAAATCATCCCTGCAATCAATTGGCATAGTATATATCTTTTGGCAACTCAATTTATTTGTTTTACCGCTATTGGATTTACAATTATTAAAAATAATCAGAGTAAAAACACTGTTCTAGTATATAGTACATTCGCTAGTATTTTTTACTCCCTACTACTTTTTAATCTCCAATATACTTCATGCTCAATTTTAGCATTATCAACTTTTTTACTGCTAGT
>JAWXVF010000023.1:0-26389 GCA_044425555.1 Eubacteriales bacterium | reverse complement strand
TTCACCAAAGAAACGAAAGAGATGGTGTATGACTTTAATGCATCTATTAGTTTTGATAAGATTCTATATCAACAAGACATTGAGGGAAGCATTGCACACGTAGTGATGTTAGAGAAGAATGGGATTCTTACATTAGAAGAGAAGGATACTATTGTAAAAGAACTAGCAACTATAAGAAGTGAAATTGAATCAGAAGAGTTATTCATTACAGATGAATATGAAGATATTCATAGTTTTGTGGAGGCAACATTAATTCAACGTATAGGTGATGTTGGTAAGAAGTTGCATACAGGAAGAAGTCGAAATGATCAAGTAGCACTTGATATGAAATTGTATACGAGACAAGAAGTAGTGGAAATTGACGAATTAGTGAAGCATCTTTTAGAAACGTTGTTAAAGATAATGAAAGAGCATACTATGACCTATATGCCAGGGTTTACCCATTTACAAAAGGCACAACCCATTACTTTAGCACATCATATGGGTGCTTATTTTGAGATGTTTAAACGTGATCGTTCAAGGTTACAAGATATTTATGCAAGATTAAATTTCTGTCCATTAGGTGCTGGAGCTTTGGCAGGGACTACGTATCCATTAGATCGCTACTATACAGCCTCATTATTAGGATTTGAAGGACCAACACAAAATAGTATGGATTCTGTTTCAGATAGAGATTATTTGATTGAATTGTTATCTGCATTGTCAACTATTATGATGCATTTAAGTCGATTTAGTGAAGAGATTATTATATGGAATTCTAATGAATATCAATTTGTAGAGTTAGACGATGGTTATTCCACAGGTAGTAGTATTATGCCACAGAAGAAGAATCCAGATATTGCAGAATTAGTAAGAGGGAAGACGGGACGTGTGTATGGATCCCTAATGGCTCTTTTAACGACTATGAAATCCTTACCACTTGCTTATAATAAAGATATGCAAGAAGATAAAGAAGTAACTTTTGATGCTATTCATACGGTGAAGACCTGTTTGCCACTATTTACAGGCATGATAGATACCATGGAATTCAAGAAAGACCAGATGGCAAAGAGTGCAATGAATGGATTTACCAATGCAACAGATGCCGCTGACTATTTAGTGAATCATGGAGTAGCCTTTCGAGATGCTCATTCTATTATTGGTCAATTGGTATTATATTGTATGGATCAAAATAAGGCATTAGATGAGTTGACTATAGAAGAGTATCAAAAGATTAGTCTAGTATTTGAAGGAGACATATTTGAGGCTATTAGCTTAGAAACGTGTGTGCAGAAGCGATTAACAATCGGTGCACCGGCTAAGAAAATGATGGAAGAAACAATTCAAATATATGAAGATTACTTAGAAGTATAAGAAGTTTAATAAAAGCGAACTTGTAAGAAATAGGAATCATGATACAAGAATTATAGATGATAATAGAAAGATTACGATACAGATGTTATGGAATCATCAGAAGAAAATGAATGGAGAAATCATATGGAAGCAAAATTAAAAGTAGGAATCTTAGGTGGTACAGGAATGGTAGGACAACGATTTATTACGTTGCTAGAGAACCATCCTTGGTTTGAAGTAACTACCATAGCGGCAAGTCCACGTTCAGCAGGACAAACGTATGAAGATGCTGTAGGAAGTCGTTGGAAATTATCGACTCCTATGCCAGAAGCAGTGAAGAAATTAGTAGTTATGAATGTGAATGAAGTAGAAAAGGTATCAGCAGAAGTAGATTTTGTATTTAGTGCAGTGGATATGTCTAAAGATGAAATCAAAGATATAGAAGATGCTTATGCAAAACAAGAAATACCAGTAGTTTCTAATAATAGTGCGCATAGATGGACACCAGATGTACCAATGGTAGTTCCAGAGATTAACCCCGAACACATGAAAGTAATTGAATTCCAGAAGAAACGTTTAGGCACTACAAGAGGATTCGTTGCTGTAAAGCCTAATTGTTCTATTCAAAGTTATGCACCAGCGTTAACAGCATGGAAGGAATTTGAGCCAGTAGAAGTAGTAGCAACTACGTATCAAGCGATTTCGGGAGCGGGAAAGACTTTTCAAGATTGGCCAGAAATGGTAGAAAATATTATTCCATTTATTGGTGGAGAAGAAGAAAAGTCAGAAAAAGAACCGCTTAGAATCTGGGGAAATATAGAAGATGGAGTAATAAAACCAGCAACTTCACCAGTCATTACTTGTCAATGTATTCGAGTGCCAGTATTAAATGGACATACTGCTGCTGTTTTTGTACGTTTTAATAAAAAGCCTACTAAGGAACAATTAATAGAAAAGCTTCGTAATTTTAAAGGAGTTCCTCAAGAATTAAAACTTCCAAGTGCTCCAAAACAATTTATGCAATACTTAGAAGAAGATAATCGTCCACAAGTTACTGTAGATGTGGATTACGAAAATGGTATGGGAACTTCTATAGGACGTATTAGAGAAGATCATGTATATGATTTTAAGTTTGTAGGATTATCGCACAATACGGTTAGAGGTGCAGCAGGAGGCGCTGTATTATGTGCAGAATTGCTAAAAGCACAAGGTTATATTACTAAGAAATAAGAAAGTGTAAGAAGATATAAGAAAACGAATCTAATATAGGTTTGTTTTCTTTCACGTAATATATAGAAATAGGAAAGTTAGTGATTATGAAAATATCAATGAAAAAGCCAACTATCATACAAAGTCTAAAACAATATTCTTTTCAAAGATTGCAAAAAGAAGTGTTTGCAGGAATTATGGTAGCTATTGTGGCATTACCATTATCTATTGCATTATCCATTGCCTCTGGAGTGAATCCAGAAATTGGACTTTATACAGGAATTGTAGGAGGGATTGTTGTTGCCATATTTAGTGGAAGTCCCGTACAAATTGGTGGAATAACTGCTGCCACTGTCATGACAGTAAATATGATTATAAATGAGTATGGTATGATTGGACTTGCCATTGCCACAATGCTTGCGGGAGTATTATTGATTATTATGGGGTGTCTGCGACTAGGAGAATTATTAAAATACATTCCTATTACCTTAACTACAGGTTTTACAGCAGGAATTGCAATTGGAATATTTACGAGTCAGATTAAAGAATTTTTTGGACTTACTGTTGAAAATATGCCTATTAATATTTTAGAAAAATGGATTGTTTTTGCAAAAGCTTCTGAAACGCTGACTCCATTAGCGGTGGTAATTGGAAGTGCGTCTATTGTGATTCTTCTAGTATTACCAAGAATTACTAAGAAGATTCCAGCATCTATTGGGATGCTTGTGATTATGACTGTCATTGTGCAAATAGGTAAATTACAAGTGAATACGGTAGCAAGTGTATATGGGGAATTACCTTCGAATTTCCCGTTGTTACAGATGCCTCAATTCTCTATTTCTATGATTCGAGATTTAATGATGCATTCTTTTACCCTTGCATTCTTAGTAGCCATTGTGTCACTACTATCTTGTGTAGTGACAGATGGAATGATTGGAGAGAAACATGATTCTAATACAGAATTAATAGCACAAGGATTGGCTAATGTTGTTTGTGGACTCTTTGGTGCAGCACCTATTGCAGGTGCTGTGGCAAGAAGCAAGAGTGGAATAGACAATGGAGGAAGATCACAAGTAGTGGGAGTAGTTCATTGTATTGTTTTAGTCTTTTTCTTATTAGTTATGATGCCGTTGATTGGTTATTTGCCAATGCCTTCTTTATCTGGTTTATTAATGGTAATTGCGTATCAAATGATTAACTGGAAAGAGATTCGTTATGCTGTGAGTTCTACAACCAAAGCTGATGATATTATTTTATTAGTAACCATTGCTATGGCTATTTTATTTGATTTGATGGTGGCGATTGTTATGGGGTTTATGGCATCTACATTATTTTTCATGAAACGTATGAGTGACGAGACAAAGGTGGATAGATGGAGAAGAATCGAAGAAGAAGTGGAGGGTAATACGGAACATTTACGTGAATTACCACATCATACAGAAGTGTATGAGATTAATGGTCCTTTATTTTTTGCGGCTGCAGAAAAGATATTAGACACCAAACCAAGAGAAGGTTGCAAATATTTGATTCTTCGTATGGGAGCTGTGAATGCAGTTGATGTAACAGCTATGCACAAATTAGAATACGTATATGAATATTGTAAACAACAAGGAACTACCATTATTTTATCTCATGTACAAGAACAACCCTTAAATGAGATGAAGCAAACAGGTTTTTTGAAGTTAATAGGAGAAGATAATATTTGTACGTATTTAGAGGATTCGCTTATGCGAGTGGAGGAATTAGAAGGAAACGAAAATAAGTAAAGATTTAAAAATAAATAATGCGATAAACAATCTAGAAACACTAAAGGATTAAAATAATGAAAAATGAAATATACATAGTTACAGGTGCAAATGGTCATTTAGGGAAGATTATTGTGAAAAATCTACTATCCAAAAACTGTGAGGTAAGAGGATTGGTTTTAAATGGAGAGGAACATGAAGTGTTAAAGGGTGTTGAATATTTCTATGGAGATGTGAGAGATAGAAACAGCTTAGAACCGATGTTTTTAACTGATCAGGAAATTTATCTGATACATACAGCAGCAATTGTAGATATTTCGGAAGTGATATCGACAAAAGTTTATGATGTGAATGTAAATGGAACAAAAAATATCATAGAACTTTGTCGAAAATATTACGTTAAGAGACTTCTTCATGTTAGCTCAGTACATGCAATACCAGAGATTGAAGATGTTGGCATCATTAGCGAAATTACTAGTTTTCACAGTGATGAGGTAATAGGAGGTTATGCAAAAACAAAAGCGGAAGCATCACAACTTGTATTAGATGCAGTCAATGCAGGTTTAGATGCGGTTATCGTACATCCGTCAGGTATTATTGGACCTTATGACGATCAGAATAGCAACCATTTGGTACAAATGATTTCAGATTGTATAGAGGGAAAAACACCTGCACTAGTGGATGGTGGTTATGATTTTGTAGATGTTCGTGATGTTGCGATAGGTTGCTTATTAGCACTTGAAAAAGGAAAGGAGGGAGAATGCTATATTCTTTCTAATAGACATTATCAGGTATGGGAACTCCTTAGAATGATTTCTAGTGTAGTAAAGATACGTAAATTACCTGTTTTACCAATAAGTGTGGCAGAGTGCATTGTTCCGTTTTTTGGATGTTATGCTAAAATGACACGAAGACGCCCTTTATTTACGAAATATTCCCTGCATACATTAAAGGCAAAATACTATTTTTCTCATGATAAGGCAACTTCTGAACTAGGTTTTAGACCAAGAGATATAAAGGAAACTATGATTGATACTGCTGAATGGATTATTTCGAATAAAGAGGAACCTAGTAAGGCGAATAACTTCCGTGTAAATTGACTTTTCTTTGCTCATAAGGTATCATGTAACTAATAAAAATAGCTTTATAGAATGGATAATTAGGAGAATGCCATGCGTAACGAAAATGGAGAAGAAGTAGATGGTAGTAGAAATATATTAGAAGAAATTGCAGATTGTGTACGAACACGAGTGGAACGAAAGAAAAAAGAGATTCCATTAGAAACGCTATGTACAAAAGTAGAATCTTTATATGTAGAGAAACAGGAAATATATCATTCACCAACAGGAGACTTTCCTTTTGAAAAAGCGTTAAAAGAAAAAGGCATGTCTTTTATCTGTGAAGTGAAAAAGGCATCTCCATCAAAAGGTTTAATTGCTAACGACTTTCCTTATGTAGAAATTGCCAAAGAATATGAACAGGCAGGAGCAAGTGCGATCTCTTGTTTAACAGAACCTAGGTATTTTCAAGGGCAAGATGCTTATTTAGAGGAAATTACACAGGCTGTTACCATTCCTGTTTTACGTAAAGATTTTTTTATAGATGAATATATGATATATGAAGCAAAAGTGTTAGGTGCAAGTGCTATTTTGTTGATTTGTGCTATTTTAACAGAAGACCAGTTAAAACGATTTTTTGCCATTGCAGAGGAGTTGGGACTTTCGGCTATTTTTGAAGTACATGATGAAGAAGAAGTACAAATGGCAATGAATTGTGGAGCAAGAATCATTGGAGTGAATAATCGTAATCTAAAAACTTTTGAACTTGATCTACAGACTAGTGTACGTTTGAGAAGCTTAGTGGATGAAAAGGTTTTATTTATTTCGGAAAGTGGAATTAGGACAAGAGAAGATATTCAATTATTAGAACAACATAACATGAATGCTGTTTTAATTGGGGAGACCCTTATGCGTTCTAATGATAAAAAGCAAATGTTAGAGGAATTAAAAGGTATCTTATGACAAAGATTAAAGTATGTGGATTTTATTTAGTTTTCAAGGAGTGATTTTGAGAAAAAGAAGATAGATAGCTGTAAAGCGATGAAAAAATAAGGTTTTCTGACGGTCTGATACAGTGCAGATAGAAAGGCAATCGGAGATTTTAGATGAAACAATAAAGTATTCCCTTAGGTTTACTTTAAAAAAGAAAATTTATTCAATTAAACGAAATGGAGGTTTATTAAAATGGAAAAAGTAGATTATAGTATGGTTGAAACGGTATTGGCCAAAATGAACGAATTTCAACGTGAAAGTGTTGTAATAGAGATTGCACCAGACAATACTCCTGAAATACTTGATAGTAAATTCGGTGGACAACCTTACATACCACGCAGTGTGGGAAAGGCACCTATGACAACGGATGGGGAGTTGCTAAGATTGTTAGCACAGTTTAATTTATCGCAGCTACCACAAGGTGTTTTTCCCGCGGAGAAAGGCATTTTACAGTTTTTTATTGATTGTACAGATGATTTATATGGGGCAGATTTTGACGACTGGACTTGTGATACTGGATACAAAGTGATTTTCTATCCAGAAATAGAAAGTGCTTATCTTTCGCGAGAAGAAATAACAGAATTATATGTGGATTATGAAGAGGAATATGCACCTATAGATGATGGAGAATGGGGACTTGTGTTTACGAAAAAAGTAGAAGAACTTTCGTTAGATGATTATCGTTTTGATGATTTATTTAAAGAAATTTGGAATGAAAGATATCCTGAACATACTATCAATTCTGCGTTTGATTTATCAGAGGAGTTTTATTCACGGATTTATGATGAACGAGGAGGAATGCAACATAAGTTATTAGGTTATCCAGGATTTACCCAATGTGATCCACGTGAGTACAATGATGAGGATAAACAAGATTTTGAACTTCTTTTTCAGATGGATAGTGATTTTGGTAAAGATGTATCTTATGAAATTATGTGGGGAGATGCAGGTATAGCGAATTTCTTTATTAAGCCAACTGACTTGGAAAAGTTAGATTTTTCGAATGTGGCTTATAATTGGGATTGTAGTTGATAGCGGATAACAAAAATGTTGAAATTGGAAAGGCATTCCATTTTGCTAATGGGATGCCTTTGTTAAAGGGAGAAAATATGCGTAATGAAAATGCCAAAGATTAAAATATGTGGACTAAGCAGAATAGAAGATATTCAAGAGGCTAATAAACTAGAATTAGATTATATAGGATTTGTATTTGCTAAGAGTAAACGTCAAATCACTGTGGAGCAAGCACGAGAATTAAAAGTAGGTTTGCGTAAAAACATACAAGTGGTAGGAGTGTTTGTAAACCATTCCATAAAGGAAATGATTGAATTAAGAAACGAAGGTATCATTGATGTGGTACAATTGCATGGCACAGAAACAGAAGATATTATTGTGCAAATCAAAAACTCCAATCCATCTACTAAGATAATCAAAGCTGTTTCCATGACGTGTGTAGAAGATGCTCTAAAATGGAATGATTCGAAAGTGGATTACCTATTGTTAGACCACGGTGCAGGTGGCACAGGGGAAGTATTTGATTGGAGTTTATTAGAAGGTTTAGAAGCGTTCAAGAAACCGTATTTTATTGCAGGTGGTTTGAATCCTGAGAATGTTGCTGATGTATTAGTATATAAACCTTTTGGAGTAGATGTTTCAGGTGGTGTGGAGACATTAGGGAAGAAAGATTGCGAGAAAATGAGAGGATTTGTGGAGAAAGTGAGAAATTAAAGTATTGAATTTTAAAAAAAATCTGTTACTGTTTGGAATCAACTATCAGAAGCTTCTCAATTAAAGTTTAAAGCTTATTATGAAGGTAAGGAATTTCCTAATATCACATCTGATGTACTCTTTAAGCACATCTTCAATCCATCTTATCATCCAGAGCGATTATCCGAATTACTATCCTTATTAATCCAAAAAGAAGTTACTGTAGTAGAAGCTCTTCCGCTAGAAAATATTCGTGATACGAAATACACGAAGCAGATTATTTTAGATATTGTTGTACGACTAGAAGATGACAGTTTTGCTAATGTAGAAATTCAACGTGAATCCTATGGATTTACACCTGAACGGGGAGCAGTTTTGTCAGCTAATTTATTAACAAGACAATATGCTACCCTGAAAGAACAGCAAAAAAATGAAGTCAATTATACCAAAGTAAAGCCAGTGTATACAATTGTTATTTTAGAAAAAGAATATTCTTATTTTAAGACACACACACAAGATTATATTCATCATTTTCATCAAATGTCTGATACGGGAGTACAATTGGAGTTGCTACAACATTATACTTTTGTGGAACTAGGAAAATTTCAAAAAATACATGCAACATTACAGACAAAATTAGATACTTGGCTTGCTTTTTTACTTACCAAAACTCCAAAAGATATGTTAGACATAATTTCTAAAGATTTTACTTTTCAAAGTATCTACAATGATGTTACAATGTTTCTAAACAATCAGGAGGAAATGATTATGTTGTTTTATGAACAAATTAGAATAATGGATGATAATTTAATTAAACAGCACATACGAGAGCAAGAAGATAAACTAAGTCGGCAAGAAGATAAACTAAGTCACCAAGAAGATTTACTTGCAGAACAAATACATTTCTTAGCAGAAAAAGAGAGTATGCTTTGGAAAATACAGCAAGAAAAACAATTATACGATCTTCTTATTTCACAAAAAAGATTTGAAGAGTTAGAACGAATAGCAAAAGATGAAGGTTTAAAAAATCAATTGTTAAAAGAACTTGATACTTAATAAACATTAGTATAAAGTAAAAAATGCATATGTTACTAAGAAAGTGAGAACAATACATGAAAAAAGGTAGATTTGGAATTCATGGTGGTCAATACATACCAGAGACGTTAATGAATACCATTATAGAATTAGAACAAGCATATAAACATTACAAGCAAGATGAAAACTTTTGCAAGGAGTTACACGAATTATTTAATGAATATGCTAATCGTCCGTCTAGACTTTATTACGCCAAACGTATGACCGAAGATTTAGGTGGTGCAAAGATTTACCTAAAGAGAGAAGATTTAAATCATACAGGAGCCCATAAGATTAACAATGTGTTAGGACAAGTGTTACTTGCTAAGAAAATGGGGAAAACTAGAGTCATTGCAGAGACAGGAGCAGGGCAACATGGAGTTGCTACAGCTACAGCAGCAGCCTTAATGGATTTAGAGTGCGAAATCTTTATGGGCGAAGAAGACACCATAAGGCAAGCTTTGAATGTGTATCGTATGCGATTACTAGGAGCGAAAGTACATCCCGTTACTTCTGGAACAGCTACCTTAAAAGATGCGGTATCAGAAACCATGCGTGAGTGGACGAAACGAATGGATGATACTCATTACGTGTTAGGTTCTGTTATGGGACCACATCCATTTCCAGAAATGGTAAGAGATTTTCAGGCAGTGATTTCCCAAGAAATCAAAGCACAGATTCTTGAAAAAGAAGGACGATTACCAGATGCAGTTCTTGCCTGTGTTGGTGGTGGTTCTAATGCTATTGGTGCATTTTATCACTTTATTGAGGATGAAAGTGTTCGCTTAATTGGTTGTGAAGCGGCTGGGCGAGGAGTCGAGACCAAAGAAACAGCAGCTACTATTGCAACAGGTTCTTTAGGGATTTTTCATGGGATGAAGTCTTATTTTTGCCAAGATGAATACGGACAGATTGCACCAGTTTATTCTATCTCAGCAGGACTTGATTATCCTGGAATTGGCCCAGAACACGCAGATTTACACGATAGAAAAAGAGCAGAATACGTAAGTGTTACAGACGAAGAAGCAGTGTGTGCGTTTGAATACTTATCAAAAATGGAAGGAATTATTCCAGCTATTGAATCAGCCCATGCCGTTGCCCACGCTATAAAAATAGCAGGTACTATGAAGAAAGATGAGATTATGGTAATCAATCTATCAGGACG
The DNA here is from genome assembly GCA_044425555.1 of Eubacteriales bacterium. Lineage (GTDB taxonomy): Bacteria > Bacillota > Clostridia > Lachnospirales > Lachnospiraceae > JAWXVE01. The sequence continues at coordinate 16,106 of JAWXVF010000023.1, read as the reverse complement.
TGGAGATAAAGATTGTGCAGCCATAGCAAGATACAGAGGGGAGGATCTTCATGAGTAAGATTCAAAAGGCATTTGAAAATGGGAAAGCATTTATTTCGTTTATTACTTGTGGTGATCCATCATTAGAAGTGACGAAGGAATTGATCTATGCCATAGAAGAAGCAGGGGCAGATTTGATTGAATTAGGGATTCCTTTTTCTGATCCAACAGCAGAAGGTATTGTAATACAATCAGCTAACGAACGAGCCTTGGCAACAGGTATTACTACAGATAAAATTTTCGAGATGCTTGCTGATGTTTCTGTAGAAGTACCTCTTGTTTTTATGACTTATGCCAATGTATTATTTTCTTATGGCATTGAACGGTTTGTGAAAAAATCCAAGGAAGTAGGGATTAGTGGTATTATTTTACCAGATATTCCCTTAGAAGAAAAAGAAGAATTTGAAACAATTTGTACTAAGTATGAACTTGATTTCATTTCATTAATTGCACCTAATTCCAATGAGCGAACCATACAAATTGCAAAACAAGCAAAAGGTTTTGTTTATTACGTATCTTCTCTTGGAGTCACAGGAGTGAGAAGTGACTTTGCTAAGGGAATTCAGCAAAATATGGCATTGATAAAAAAACATACAAACACACCATGTGCCATAGGATTTGGGATTTCCACTCAGGAACAAGCCAAAGAGATGGTACAATATGCAGATGGAGTTATAGTAGGTTCAGCCATTGTAAAAATGTGTGAAGAATATAAGCAAAATTGTATTGAGCCTATTAAATTATATATACGAAAGATGAAAGAAGCCATAAAAGACATTGATCAAATAAGAAATAAAATAGATGAATAGTTTGACAAGAAAAAAGACTGTCGCAATACGACAGTCTTTCAACAGTTGAACTTGTGTTATTTCATTTGTTCTTCTTGCTTTTTGATCATTCTACGAACCATTTCTCCACCAATTGAACCAGCTTCTTTGGCTGTAAGATCACCGTTGTAACCTTCTTTTAAGTTAACACCTAATTCTGATGCTACCTCTGTTTTAAATCTGTCCATAGCCGCTTTTGCTTCAGGAACTTGCATTCCACTCTTATGATTTGTCATAATTGTTACCTCCACTTAAATAAGTTATTAGTTTTTGTTCGACAAGCAACTACTAGTCACTTATCGATACATGGTTCATGTACTTGACTAAAAGTCGTGATATGTGCTTTTCATTACTTATCTTACTCATAGTATGAGCAGAATGAATGGAATTATAATGGTAATTAGTGGAAGTTTAAAATAATATTTATTTCAAGATTTTATAGAATAAAGTCTAGTAATCTATAAGAAAACATGATATAATCGTTTGATGACTGTGGAAACAGCAAATTTAAGGAGGCAATGAACAATGAGTTTACAATTAGAAAAATTAGAAAAGAACATGGGAAAGCTTACGATTGAAGTAGCAGTAGAAGAAGTAGAAGCTGCAATGGAAAGAGCATACCACAAAAATAAAGGAAGAATTAATGTTCCAGGTTTTCGTAAAGGAAAAGTTCCACGTAAGATGATTGAGAAAATGTATGGTCCAGAAATCTTTTATGATGATGCTGCGAATGATATGATTCAAACAGCATATGCGAAAGCGTATGATGAATGCGAAGAAGAAATTGTATCGTCTCCAAAAATTGATGTTGTACAATTAGAAACGGGTAAATCATTTGTTTTTACTGCAGAAGTTGCATTGAAGCCAGAAGTTACACTTGGTAAGTATAAAGGTGTAAAAGTAGATAAGGTAGAAATTAAAGTAACAGAAGAAGAAGTGAATCAAGAACTAGAATCCGAAAGAGAAAAGAATGCAAGAACCATTGTAGTAGAAGATCGAGCTGTCCAATCAGGAGATATGCTTATTATTGATTTTGAAGGATTTGTTGATGATGTAGCGTTTTCAGGTGGTAAAGCAGAAGGATATTCTTTAACAATAGGATCGAATTCTTTCATTCCAGGATTTGAAGATCAATTAATCGGAGTGAAAATTGGAGAAGATGTAGAAGTAAATGTTTCATTTCCAGAAGAATATCATGCAGAAGAATTAAAAGGAAAACCTGCTGTATTTAAGTGTAAAGTACATGAAATCAAAGCAAAAGAATTACCAGAATTAGATGATGAATTTGCTTGTGAAGTATCAGAATTCGATACTTTATCAGAATATAAAGAAGATATTGAAAGTAATATTTTAAAAAGAAAAGAAACGGAATTGAAACGTGCTAAAGAAGAACAAGCAATGACAGCTGTTATTGATGGAGCTAAAATGGAAATTCCTGATGCAATGGTGGAAGCACAACAACGACAAATGGCGGATGAGTACGCACAAAGAATTCAAATGCAAGGATTAAATATAGAACAATATTTCCAATTTTCGGGATTGACTCATGAAACTTTTTTGGCTCAGATGAAACCACAAGCTTTAAATCGTATTCAATCAAGATTAGTGTTAGAAGCAGTTGTAGTTGCGGAATCTATTGTGCCATCAGAAGAAGATTACGAAGCAGAACTTGTGAAAATGGCATCTATGTATCAAATGGAACTTGAAAAAGTTCGTGAAATGATGGGTGATTCACAAAAAGAAGAAGTAATGAAAGAGATTGCTATGACTAAGGCTTCTGAGGTTATTTTAGAAAACGCTAAGGAAACGAAACCTACGAAAGCAAGAGCTACAAAGGTTGATAAAGAAGAAAAAGAAACGAAACCAAAAGCTACCAAAGCAAAAGCAACAACGAAAAAAACAGAAGATAAAGAAGCAACAAAGAAACCAGCTGCTAAAAAAACAGCTACTAAGAAGAAAAAAGAAGAATAAAAATGTAATAAAAGAGAAGAATTGTTTAAGAGATTGAGTTAGGAAAGAGGGATAGAAAATGGCTTTAGTTCCAGTAGTTGTAGAACAAACCAGTAGAGGGGAACGTTCTTACGATATTTATTCAAGATTATTAAAAGAAAGAATTATTTTTCTAGGAGAAGATGTTAACGATGTAACGGCTAGTTTAGTTGTTGCACAGATGTTATTTTTAGAAGCAGAAGACCCAGAAAAAGATATTCATCTCTACATTAATTCACCTGGTGGTTCCGTAACAGCAGGTATGGCGATTTATGACACTATGCAATTTGTAAAGTGTGATGTTTCTACAATTTGTATCGGAATGGCTGCTAGCATGGGAGCGTTCTTATTGGCAGGTGGTGCGAAAGGAAAGAGAATGGCTCTTCCTAATGCAGAGATTATGATTCATCAACCTTTAGGTGGTGCAAGAGGACAAGCTACAGAGATTGAAATTGCAGCGAAACATATTTTGCATACAAAACACAAATTGAATAAGATTTTAGCCGAAAATACGGGGAATGATATTGAAATCATTGCTGCTGATACAGAACGTGATAATTGGAAAACAGCAGAAGAATCATTAACATATGGTTTAATTGATAAAGTGATTACCACACATTCGGCAGTGGAAGAAGAATAGACAGTAGATTAGGAGTAGAACATGGCAGGAAAGAATAGTAACAATAAAGTTCGATGTTCTTTTTGTAATAAACCGCAAGATCAAGTGAAAAAGATTATTGCTGGTCCAGAGGGTGTTTGTATTTGTGATGAGTGTATTGAGGTATGCACCGATATTATAGAAGATGAATTAGAAGTGGTGTATGAAGATAATGTTGAAATTAATTTATTGAAACCGAAGGAAATCAAGGAATTTCTTGATGAATTTGTTATTGGACAAGAAGATGCTAAGAAAGTATTAGCTGTGGCAGTGTATAATCATTATAAACGTATTATGTCTGGCAAAGAATTAGACGTTGAGTTACAGAAAAGTAATATTTTAATGCTTGGACCAACAGGTTCTGGTAAAACGTATTTAGCACAGACGCTGGCCAAGATTATTAACGTACCATTTGCCATTGCAGATGCCACTACTTTGACAGAGGCTGGCTATGTGGGAGAAGATGTTGAAAATATATTACTAAAGTTATTACAGGCGGCAGACCATGATGTAGCAAGAGCACAATATGGAATCATCTATATTGATGAAATTGATAAGATTACGAAAAAAGGAGAAAATGTTTCTATTACTAGGGATGTATCAGGAGAAGGTGTGCAACAAGCACTTTTGAAAATTATCGAAGGTACTATTGCATCTGTACCACCACAAGGTGGGAGAAAACATCCTCATCAAGAATTGATACAAGTAGACACCTCTAATATCTTATTTATTTGTAGTGGTGCATTTGATGGCTTAGAGAAAGTGATTGAAACGAGACTAGATCGTAGTTCTATAGGATTTAATGCAATTGTTTCTAAAAAAGCAGAGAAATCAGAAGGTGAATTGTTGAAACATGTTACACCACAAGATTTAGTGAAATTTGGTTTAATTCCTGAATTTGTAGGGCGAGTTCCTATGAATGTTACGTTAGAAAATCTAGATAAAGAAGCATTAATTCGTATTTTGACAGAACCGAAAAATGCCATTGTAAAGCAATATGAAAAGCTATTTGAACTAGATGGTGTGGAACTTCATTATGAAAAAGAGGCAGTTGAGGCAATTGCTCAAAAAGCATTGGATCGTAAGACAGGAGCAAGAGGATTACGTTCTATTATGGAAATGTTAATGATTGATATTATGTATCGTATTCCTTCTGAGGAAAATATCGTGGCATGTACCATTACAGAAGAGGCCGTTTTAGGAGGCAGTGATTCAATTGTAATTGAATATAATTAAAAATAGATAGACGTCGCCTCAATTATTTGTGGTGACGTTTGTTATTATAGAGTAAATAAGTGGAGAAGAGTATGATTATTAAACAGGTTGATTTAGAAATTGTATGTGGAATTACGAGTGGAGTGCCAGAGACTACATTGCCAGAAATAGCTTTTGCAGGAAAGAGTAACGTAGGGAAATCCTCTTTGATTAACGGACTAATGAACCGTAAGTCTTATGCAAGAACTAGTGCACAACCAGGGAAAACACAAACGATTAATTTTTATAATATTAATCAAGAAGTTTATTTTGTAGATTTGCCAGGATATGGATATGCAAAAGCTAATGTTTCTGTGAAAGAAAAATGGGGAAAAATGATTGAACGTTACTTAGTACAATCTAAACAATTAAAGGCAGTATTTTTACTAATTGATATTCGTCATGACCCTTCAGTAAATGACAAAAATATGTATGATTGGATTTTACATAATGGATACCAACCTATTATTATCGCAACGAAACTAGATAAAATAAAACGAAGTCAAGAACAAAAACATATTAAAATGATTAAAACAGGATTATCAATGGATAGTAACGGGATTATTTTACCGTTTTCAGCTTTGAACAAGCAAGGTAGAGAAGAAATTTATCATGTGATTACTTCTATTATAGAGAATGCTAGAACTAGAGAGAAAGGTGGAGAAGAAGAATAAAATGAAAGAAGAACATAAAAAAAGGCTAGAAGTGATTACTATGAAAAAAGCACTCTTAAATATTTTGGTTGCTATTATCATTATAGTAGGATTTGTACTTGTATTACCTTGGGTTGTTTCTTTTTTTAGGCCATTATTAATTGGTGGATTAATAGCATTTTGTTCTAATCCACTCGTAAAATTATTAGAAAAGCTATTAAAGATTAAACATAAGTTAGGTACTGTTATATTTTCTCTTATTGCAATTACGATCGTCTGTTTTATTTCTTATGGTATATATACGTTGTTACGTAATCAGGCCATAGGATTTATTGGTAGTATTCCTGCTATACTTGATGATATACAAGCCACTTTGGTAACCACAAGTCAAAATATGGATGGTATCCTAGGGAAGATTTTAGTTGTTATTCAAGAATTATTACAAGATTTGAATCAAAATGTTGATCAATATTTAGGAGATTTAATTACGCTACTAAGTGCTCCTACCATAGAAGCAGTAGGGTCTTTTGCGAAAACCCTACCTTCTATGATGGTAAATGGAATTATGGGAGGGTTGTTGGCATATTTTTTTATTTTAGATCGAGAATTTATTGACTTATTTATGAAAAGTCATGTTCCTAAAGAGGTAAGAGAATATACTAATTTTGTGTATCACAATTTGATTGGTGCTTTGGTGGATTATTTAAAAGCACAGTGTAAAATAGAATTGTTTATGTATTTTTTTCTATTGATTGGATTATTATTAATTGGGACGCCATATGCCGCTTTAATTGCATTAGGAATTGCCTGTCTTGATATTTTACCGTTTTTTGGAACTGGAATCATCTTATTACCTTGGGCATTGATGGATTTTATTAGTGGTGATTACAAGAAATGTATTGGGCTTTTAATCATATGGGGAGTTGGACAATTAATACGTCAGATTATACAGCCTAAAATTGTGGGAGATACTATTGGTGTGTCACCTATACCAACTATTATCTTACTTTATATGGGATATCATATGTATGGAGTAATGGGAATGGTACTAGCACTCCCATTTGGAATTATTATAATTAAGTTGAATCGGGAAGGTATATTTGATCAAACGGTTCAATCTTTGCGACTGTTTGTGAAGTTGTTTAATGAAATGAGAAGATTAGAGAAAGAAGATTTATCATTTTTAGAGAATGATCACCAAGAATAAATGATGAAACGACTAATTAAGAAAGAAATGGTAATAACATGAGAACGTTAGCATTACGAGATGAAATATTATTGCAAGTAGAAAAACCAGCTAGATATATTGGAAATGAAGTGAATTCTGTAATGAAACAAAAAGAGGAGATTTCTATCAGATTTGCTATGTGTTTTCCAGATGTATACGAGATTGGAATGTCTCATTTAGGAATTCAAATTTTGTATGATCTATTGAATAACCAAGAACAAGTATGGTGTGAACGTGTGTATTCTCCTTGGGTGGATTTAGACAAAATCATGAGAGAAGAGAATATTCCTTTATTTGCACTAGAATCACAAGACCCTATTAAAGAATTTGATTTTCTTGGTATTACTATTCAATATGAAATGTGTTATACGAATATATTGCAAATTTTAGACTTGTCAAAGATTCCATTGTTGGCAAAAGAACGGGGAGAAGAAGATCCAATTGTCATTGGTGGTGGTCCATGTTCTTATAATCCAGAACCAATAGCAGAGTTCTTTGATTTGTTTTATATAGGGGAAGGAGAGACTAGTTATGAACCATTATTAGCATTATATGAAACTTGTCAAACAGAAGGGAAAAGTCGTGAAGAATTCCTACAGTTAGCAGGTACCATTTCAGGAATCTATGTACCAGCATTTTATGAGGTTACATACAAACATGATGGAACTATTGATACATTCTCACCTACGGTGGAAGGGCTTCCAACTACTATTATGAAAGAAATTGTAATGGATGTGTCTCATACATATTATCCTATGAAACCAGTAGTTCCTTTTATTAAAGTAACGCAAGACCGTGTGGTGCTAGAGATACAAAGGGGATGTATTCGTGGATGTCGTTTCTGTCAAGCAGGACAATTATATAGACCTGTACGAGAACGAGATGTAGAAATTTTAAAACAGTATGCTGTTGAAATGTTACGAAATACAGGGCATGAAGAGATTACGTTGAGTTCACTAAGTTCTAGTGATTATAGTCAGTTACAAGAATTAGTAACGTTCTTAGTGGAAGAGTGTAAGAAGAGAGCCATTAATATTTCTCTGCCTTCCCTAAGAATTGATGAATTCTCTTTAGATATTATGAGCAAGGTACAAGATATTAAAAAGAGTAGTCTAACGTTTGCTCCAGAAGCGGGAAGTCAACGTTTACGAGATGTAATTAACAAAGGGCTTACGAAAGAAGTGATTATAGAAGGGGCAACAGAAGCATTTAAAGGTGGTTGGACAAAGGTGAAATTATACTTTATGTTAGGACTTCCAACAGAAACAAGAGAGGATATTCAAGGAATTGGAGAATTAGCTAATGACATTGCTGCTGCTTTTTATGAAGCAGTTCCTAAAGAAGAGCGTGTAAATGGAAGAGTGCAGATTACAGCAAGTAGTTCTTTCTTTATTCCAAAACCGTTTACTCCTTTTCAGTGGGCACCAATGGCAACGAAAGAGGAATTTATAGAGAAGGCCTATTTAACGAAGCAATCGGTTATGGCACAATTAAATCAAAAGAGTATTCGCTATAATTGGCATGAAACAGATGTGAGTGTATTAGAAGGCGTTATGGCAAGAGGGGATCGAAAAGTGTCACAAGTCATATTAAAAGCTTATGAAAAAGGTGCTCTATACGATGCATGGTCGGAACACTTTCAATATGATACATGGTTAGAGAGCTTTGCAGAATGTAATGTGTCCATTCCTTTTTATACAACAAGAGAACGGGGAGAATACGAAATCTTCCCTTGGGATTTTATTAGTTGTGGAGTAACGAAATACTTTTTGTTAAGAGAGTGGAAAAATGCATTAGAACAACGTACAACACCGAATTGTAAAATACAATGTCAAGGGTGCGGAGCTATGCAATTTGGTGGAGGAATTTGTTATGAAAATAAGAATTAAATTTGCCAAAGTTGGTCCTATGAAATTTGTTGGATACTTAGATACGCTACGTTTTTTTCAAAAAGCCATTAGAAGGGCAGAGATTGATATTGCATATTCTACAGGTTATAGTCCACATCAGATTATGTCATTTGCGGCTCCACTTGGAGTAGGAGTAGAAAGTGAAGGAGAATATTTTGATATGGAAGTTCATTCTTTTACTACATCAGAGGACATGAGAAATCGTTTGAATTCTGTAATGCCTGAATTCTTTTCTATTGCAAGTGTTCGATTATTACCAGATACTATAAAAAATGCTATGGCAAGTGTAGTAGCAGCGAAATATGTAGTAAACTTAAGAAAGGGGTACGAAGCACCTTTTTCATGGGAAGATTCTATAGAAGAATTTATGGAACAAGAATCTATTATGGTTTGGAAAAAAAGCAAGAAAAGTGAACGAGAAATTGATGTAAAACCACTTATTTATCAAATGAATATATGTCAAAAAGGGGTAGAATTAGTCGTAAATGCAAGTAGTGGTGCTAACATTAAACCGAAATTAGTGATGCAAGCATTGTATGAACACAATGGTGCTACCCTTGGAGAATATGATATAGAAGTAACACGGATTGAGATGTATGGATTGAATCAAGAAGAGGTGAAAATGCATAAAGAGCAAGTGACCAATGGATTACGAGATGAATATGAATACGAATTAGATACTTTACTAGCTTTAGAAGATTTTGGAAATGACTTTTAACAACGAAAGTAATGGATGATGAGAACGATTAATATTGTAAGAAAAGAAGAAAAAATTATCATGCTAGGTATGAAAAACGATCGAGTAGATTTTATTAGCATACAGTGTGAACAAAAGCTTGCGATAGGGAATATTTATATTGGAAAGATTAAATCCATTCTGAACAACATTCAAGCAGCTTTTGTAGAAGTAGCAGACCAAAAGAAATGTTATTTATCATTAAATAACTTGGGGACTCCAGTTTTATTAAATAGAATATTTGATGGAACTTTAAAGGAATCCGATGAGCTTTTAGTACAAGTAGTGAAAGAACCTATCAAGTCAAAAGAGGCTACAGTTTCTACTGAAATCTCTCTAGCAGGTCGTTATTGTATAGTTTTGAATACGAAGGGTATGATTGGCTTCTCTAAGAAGTTATCAAAAGAAGAGAAAAGAGAATTACATCAGTTTGTGACACAATTAATACAAGACTCTTCTTTTGGCGTGGTAATACGTACGAATATAAAAGAGTTATGTAATAAGGAAGAGAAAGAACAAATAATAGAAGAAGAATTAACACGTTTAATAAGTAAATTTCAACGGATTTTAAAGGTAAAAGATACGAGACCTATTTATTCTTGTTTAGAGTGTGCATTACCTGAATATTTACAACGATTACGAGATGTAGTAGGAGAAAAAGCGATTATTCGAACGGATGATTATGTGATTTTTCATACGCTAAAGGCTTATATGGATTCTGAATGTTTCATAACCAATGAGCCAACCATACAACTCTATGAAGATGAGTATCCTTTTAGTAAATTAATTTCCTTAGAGAAGCATTTATCCAATGCACTTGATAAGAAAGTGTGGTTAAAAAGTGGTGGAAGTATTGTGATAGAACCTACAGAAGCATTAACAGCAATTGATGTAAATTCTGGTAAATATACTGGTAAGAAATCAAAAAAAGATACTATCTACAAGATGAATGTTGAAGCAGCTATTGAGATTATCCGTCAATTGAAAATTCGTAATATTTCTGGAATTATTATTGTAGATTTTATGAAAATGGTGGATCATTCACAAGAAGAAGACTTATTACAAGTATTAAGAAAAGAAGCTAGAAAAGATACCATCCCTACTACTGTAGTAGGGATTACAACATTAGGATTAGTGGAGATAACTAGAAAGAAAATACGTGCAAGTTTACAAGAAGAATGGAGAAAAGGGTGAAAACAATGGAATTTTGTAAAATTGAAAAGATAAAAGATGGAAGATATCTTAAGAATTATGAATTAACATATTTAAACAAAGCTGGAAAAGAAAAGAAATATGAAATTGTAAGTCGTAAGGAATTACGAAAAACAGAAGATTTAGGAGCAAAATCTAGTGGAGTGTCTATTGTGATTCGTAGAGAAGGTGAATTATTATTGTTAAGGGAATTTCGAATGGGAATTAATCGTAAAGTTTTTAATTTAGTAGCAGGTATGATTGAAGAGGATGAAACTATTGAGGATTGTGTAAGGCGAGAATTATATGAAGAAACTGGTTTAGAATTAGTGAAGATTACAAGTGTCTTACCCGCTTCTTTTGCAGCAGTAGCTATTTCAGACATTAAGACCCAGATTGTTTTTGCAGAAGCGAGAGGAATAATGGTGGATTACCACACATCTGATAATGAGCAAATAGAGGCACAATTTTATACAAAAGAAGAAGTGAGAATTTTACTAGAAACAGAAGAATTTAGTTCAAGAGCACAAATTGTAGCTCATTTTTTTGCAAATGAATGGTAAATTTTCTTGACAATTCCTAATGTAATATAGTATCATATTAGGCAAGTGTAATTTCACACTTGAATTTAAGATAGTCTATGAGGAGGACAAAAGATTATGAAACATTTTAAGAGAGTGTTATCTTTAGGACTTGTATGTGCATTATCATTTACAATGGTAGCATGTGGTTCTAGTGATTCCACAACAGGTACAGAAACACCAAGTACAGATACGGCAACGGAAACTACAGAAGCAGCCACAGAAGATACTAATACAGAATCTTCTGAAAGTGGAATAGTAGAGATTACTGGAGATACCTTTAAGATTGGTGGTATTGGCCCAACAACAGGAGGTGCAGCAGTTTATGGTCAAGCAGTTATGAATGGTGCTCAAATTGCAGTAGATGAAATCAATGCAGCTGGTGGTATTAATGGAGCAATGATTGAATTCAATTTTCAAGATGATGAGCATGATGCAGAAAAAGCTGTGAATGCTTATAACTCTTTAAAAGACTGGGGTATGGAAATCTTATTAGGAACAGTTACTTCTGCACCATCAACAGCAGTTGCAGCCGAAACAGCGAATGATGGATACTTTATGTTAACACCTTCTGGTTCATCAACAGCAATCATTGAAGGTAGAACAAACGTATTCCAAGTATGCTTTACAGATCCTAATCAAGGAATCGGAGCAGCTCAATACATCGGACAAAACAATATTGCTTCTAGTGTAGCGGTAATCTATGATAGTTCTGACGTGTATTCAACAGGTATTTACGAAAAATTTGCAGAAGAAGCAAATAATCAATCATTTACTATTGCAGCGGCAGAGGCATTTACAGCAGATTCTAAAACAGATTTCTCAGTACAATTACAAAAAGCAAAAGAAGTAGGAGCAAGATTAGTATTCTTACCAATTTATGCAACAGAAGCATCATTAATTCTAACACAAGCAGCAAGTATGGATCTTGATGTAATCTTCTTTGGATGTGATGGACTTGACGGAATTTTAGGAGTAGAAAACTTTGAAGCAGAGTTAGCAGAAGGTGTTATCTTACTTACTCCATTCGTGGCAGATGCAGAAGATGCATCAACAATTTCTTTCGTATCAACATACAAAGAATTATTCAATGGAGAAACCCCTAATCAATTTGCAGCAGATGCTTATGATGGGATCTACATTATCAAAGCGGCTATTGAACAAGCTGGTGTAACATCAGATATGGATGTAGCAGATATGGGAAGTGCTTTAGTGGCAGCAATGACAGAATTATCTTTTGATGGTCTTACAGGAGAGAGTATGACATGGTCATCAACTGGCGAAGTTGCAAAAGCACCAAAAGCTATGGTAATTGAAGATGGAGTATATGTTTCTCTTGATTAATCAGTAATTTTCTAATAATCTAAAATAATCGCCTAGTCAGTTAGCCTAGAGCGATTATTTTTTTGATTATTTATAGGATATTATTAATCACGATCCACATCAAATTCTAAAATAGTTCCACTTCCAGCATGAATAGTATATTCGTATTCTGTACGTCCAACGTACCATTCCACTTCATATTCAGCAATACCATCGTCATAATCTAATACACAACGAAGACCTGTCACACCACTTTCTGTTAAGTTTGCGTGTGCTAATGCAATAGATTTTGCTTTTGCAGCATCAATACTAACCGTATAACCAGAAGATGTGGAAGTAGAAGTTTGTGGAATAGAACCATATTCCATGTCATAATCATAGCTTAAAATAGCACCAGTAGTTGCATGAATATCATAATCGTATTCTTTGTTACCACTATAAAATTCTACTTCATATTCAGCAATACCATCATCGTAATCTAAATTACAGCGAGCAAATGTTACATCAGATGCATTTACTCCCGCATGAGAGAGAGCAATTTCTTTCGCCTTGGCTTCTCCAATATAGGAAGAAGTTGTAGAAGTTGCAGTAGTTGTTGCAACAGGAGTTGAGTTAGAGGAATCAGTAATCTGAGCAGTAGGTATTTCCGCAGTAGTTGTAGCAGATGCAGGAGTAGTAGTATCAGTAGTTGTAGCAGTAGTAGGAATTTCAGATACATTATCTGTATTGGAAGCCTCAGTAGTAGTATCAGTAGTTGTGGTGGTATCAATTTTTGGAATTTCTGCAGTAGTAATATTGTTAGAATTTTGAATCTGTGCATCAGTTGTATCTGTGGATATTTCTTCGGTTGCAATAAGTCCTTGATTTTGGTTATTTAATTGACTACGATAAAACTGATTGGTAGAAACCAAAACACTTATAATTGCAGTTACACATGCTGTTACAGTACAAAGTCCAATACATAGACCAATAATCATTTTCTTATTCATAATCTTATCCTCGCTTTTCTAAGTGATAGGCAAGTTCATTAGTTGAGTACATTGCCTAATTGTTATTTGATATGATTAGTATAATCGTCTTACATTAAAGTAAGATTAAAAATTTATACTTTTGGAAAAATAATGGTAAAAGTGGTTCCTACATCTAATTCACTAGATAGAGCAATGGTGCCTTGGTGAATTTTTACAATTTGAGCTACCATGGATAATCCAAGTCCCATACTTCCACCTTCCTGATTAGAACGAGAGGAATCTACTTGATAGAAACGGTTAAAAATCTTTGGTTGATGTTCCGTTGGAATTCCAATACCATTGTCTGAAATTATGAATTGGATGGTATCTAGTTCTTCTAATAAAGTAATAGTAATACAACCATTTTCTTTACCATAAGAGAACCCATTAGAGATTAGATTAGTTACCATGCGAATAACCATAGAGTAATCTGCTTCCATATAAATATCAGGAGTAGAAAGTTCGTAGTGTAAAGTCATTCCTTTTGGAGCTAAACCTTCTTGCTCCTCACATACAATAGTAATTAATTCTGTAAGATTACACTTGCTAAAAGTAGCGTGCTCCATACCACGATCTAACCTCGTAAGATTTAATAAATTACTAATTAATACTTGAACTTTTAAGGCTTGTCGTTGTACTACTTCTAAAGCTTCTAATTGATCTTCAACAGTTGAAGTTTTCTCTAAAGCATATTCGCATTGAGCAAGAATCACAGCGTTAGGAGTTCGTAGTTCGTGGGAAACATCCGATGAAAATTGACGTTCCATTTGAAAAGCTTCTTCTAGTCTACCTAGCATTTGATTAAAGGTATCTCCTAGTAAATGTATTTCATCAGTTACCTTAGGAAGAGGAATGCGAGATGACAAGTCATTACTATTTGAAATAGTACGAGCAGTCGTTACCATATGCTCAATGGGGCGAAATGCCTGTGTAGCAATAAAGTAACAGCCTACACCAGCACCAATGATAAAGAGTGGGAGTGCAATAAATGCTAATTGTAACATCATAGTTACGATATAATTCATTTCATTAGCGGAGACTACGCCTCGCATCCAAAGGGCTGTATTATTAGGAAATAAAATATAGCGATCATAGACATAATAGGTAGTTCCATTTGTAGTAAGATTTATCAATGCGCCATCAGTAGTTGGTTGTGTAAGAGTAGGCATTTTCTTAGCAGAACCATAGAGAAGCGTTCCGTCTACTCCGTATAATAAAGTGGTCACATTGTTCTTATAAAAGTCTACATCCTCTAATTCCACAATTCCGTCTTCGTATTCTAGTTCATCTATATTATCATGAATTACATCTTCTAATTGACTAATACAAGTAGCTTCTAATAAGGAACTACTAATAGTAAGCATAAATAATAATACAAGAAGAACCACTAGAAACATGAGTAGTGTATTAAAGAGTGTAACTTTTAATTTAATAGATAAATTTTTCATTTCGGACTCCTTATCACGTAGCCACTGCCACGAATAGTTTGAATCAGTTGTGTTTCATAATCTTCATCAATTTTTTTTCGAAGATAACGAATGTATACATTCACAAGGTTTGTTCCACCTTCATAGTCGTATCCCCAAATATGGTCTTCAATTTGTTCTCTTGTTAATACAATGTCCACATTACACATTAAGTATTCTAGAATTTGATACTCCTTAGAAGATAAGTCGATTTCTTGCTTTCCTCTTTTAACGATATGTGAACCTAAATTGAGTGTGAGATCACCAACAGATAATAGATTAGAAGAAGTATCTATGGATCGACGTATCATGGCACGAACTCTAGCTAACAATTCATCAAAGTGAAAGGGTTTGATGAGATAATCATTGGCACCAAGATCTAATCCTATGACACGATCTTCTATAGAATCCTTTGCTGTTAGAAATAACACTGGGGTATGAATAGATTGATTGCGAATTTTTTTTAATAGAGAAAGTCCATCTATTTTAGGCATCATAATATCTAAAATAATTCCATCATATTCTCCACATTGTAAGTAATCATAAGCTTCTTCGCCGTCGTAACAAGAATCAACGGCATACCCATTGGTACATAATTTTTTCGTAATAATTTTATTTAAATCTCGTTCGTCTTCTGCTAATAGTAGTCTCATGGAAACCTCCTAAATCTAATCTCACCTATCATAAGATAGTGTTGTCTTTATTATAATAGATGGATTAGATTAAAGCTAGATTAAATGAATGAGAAAACAATTAGTATTGACTTGGTTGGTGATCTATATAGTTATGAAATAGACTATACAGTCTTCGATTTAATAATTGCAACTTACGAAAGAAAACGTTATAATAAAGAGACTATGTAATATGAGGATTCATTTAGGTTATTGATTAACACCACAAGGGGTAATAAGAGCATGGAAACAATTAAAAAGCATATACAAGATAGAACGTTTAAAGGCGTATACCTTCTATATGGTGAGACGTATTTAAAACGACAATTTCGTGACTTATTACAAAATGCGGTTGCTGACCAAGAAGATTTTTTAAATTATCATTATTTTGAAGGAAAAGATGTATCATTTCCTCAAATAATAGAAATTGCACAATCCATTCCTTTTATGGCAGTGTATAAAGTAATTGTAATAGAAAATAGTGAGGCTTGTAATCAAAGTGCTGACTTAATTGCTGATTATATTCCTGATATTCCAGAGAGTACAATTCTTATCTTTGTAGAAGAACAA
>JAWXVF010000022.1:0-26568 GCA_044425555.1 Eubacteriales bacterium | reverse complement strand
TATCTGATTCCAAGATTGTATGATGTAGAAAATGGTACAGTTTATGTGGATGGAGTAGATGTAAAAGAATATGATTTACAGAATCTGCGAAATGGTGTAGCGGTAGTACTACAAAACAATATGTTGTTTTCTGGTACTATTAGAGATAACTTATTGTGGGGGAATCAAGAAGCAACGAAAGAAGAACTTGAACAAGTAGCAAAATGGTCGGCTTCAGAAGAATTTATTTCACAGAAACAAGGAGGGTATGATTCTATTGTGGAACAAGGAGGTAGAAATCTATCAGGTGGACAGAAACAACGCCTATGCATTGCAAGAGCCATGTTAAAAAAGCCAAAGGTTTTAATCTTAGATGATTCTACTAGTGCAGTGGATACAGCTACTGAGAGAACTATAACAGGATATTTGAATTCTAAATTACAAGATACTACAAAAATTATCATTGCTCAAAGAATTACATCGGTCATTGATGCGAATCAAATTATTGTCATGAATGAAGGAGAAATAGAAATGATAGGAAATCACGAAAAACTACTTAAACATTGTAAGACGTATCAAGAAATCTATCAGTCACAAGTGCAAACGGAGGTGAAGGAATCATGATTGAAAAGAGACCAGTAAAAGGAAATCCGATGCCAATGCAAGGCGGTCCACCAGGAAGTCGTCCTATGGAAAAAGTAAAATTACAAGATACAAAGGTGACGATAACACGTTTGTTTGGTTATTTAAAAGCTTATAGAGTTCAACTAGTGATTGCGTTGATTTTTGTAGTTATTAATAGTTCTTTTAATATTATAGCGACCTATATGGTGAGACCTATTATTAATGGAATTATGGAAGGTGCAGGAGTAGATGAGTTAATTCGAAATCTGATTCTAATGGCAATTGTATATGTCATTGCGGTGGGAACCAATTATTTACAAGCACGTATGATGCTTGAGATTGCTCAGAAATCATTAGCAAAGATTCGAGTGGAATTATTTGAAAAGTTAGAGAAATTACCCTTGCGATACTTTGATTCTCATGCTAATGGAGATTTAATGAGTCGGTTTACTAATGATATTGATGCACTTAGCCAGATGTTATCAAATACTGCTGTACAAGTTTTGTCGGGTGTGGTTACCTTAATTACTACAGTAGCTGTTATGTTTTATACCAATTGGATGTTAACCATTGTAACTCTTTCTGTTACCCCTATTCTTATGTCCATTACACAGAGAGTATCTAGAAAAATTATGGGACATTATAAAGATCAACAAGGTGCTATCGGCAGTTTAAATGGTTATATAGAAGAGCATATTTCTGGACAGAAAGTGATTAAAGTGTTTAATCATGAAGAAGAAGTAATTAATGAATTTAGAGAATTGAATAATAATTATAAAAACAAAGCATTTCAAGCGGAATTTTTATCGGGAACTATGGGACCTTTAATGAATGGTACAGGGCAATTAGGATATGTAATCACTGCTTCTGTAGGTGGACTCTTATGTGTATACAAAGGATTTGACGTAGGTGGTTTTACTGTATTTGTTAATTATTCCAAAAGTTTTAGTAGACCAATAAGTGATATTTTTATGCAGATTAATACGGTATATCTTGCACTCGCTGGTGCGGAACGTGTTTTTGAAATTATTGATGAAGCACCTGAGGAAGGTTATGAAGAGTCTCTTAGAAGTAATGGAGCAATAAAAGGAACTGTAGTCTTTAATCAAGTGGATTTTGGCTATAGAAAGGAGCATCTTGTGTTAAAAGATATTTCTTTAACAGCAAATATATCACAAAAAATTGCTTTTGTAGGTTCTACAGGTGCAGGAAAAACAACAATAACTAACTTGTTAAATCGTTTCTATGAAATTGAAAATGGTACGATTACTATAGATGGAGAGAATATTCAACAAATGAATAAAGATTACTTACGTAATCATATTGCTATGGTATTACAAGACACTCACCTATTCACAGGTACGGTGCGTGATAATATTCGTTATGGGCGATTAGATGCTACTGATGAAGAAGTAAGACAAGCGGCAATTGCTTCTAATGCAGATTCTTTTATTCGTAAGCTAGAAAATGGTTATGACACCATTTTAGAAGGAGACGGAGGAAATTTAAGTCAAGGGCAACGACAATTATTAAATATTGCAAGAGCTGCTATTTCGAAAGCACCAATCCTTGTATTAGATGAAGCCACAAGTTCAGTAGATACGAGAACAGAACGTCAGATTGAACAAGCTCTTGACCACTTAATGGAGTCAAGAACAACTTTTGTAATTGCGCACAGACTATCGACAGTTCGAAATGCTGACTGTATTATCGTCTTAGAAAGAGGAAGAATGATTGAGCAAGGAACTCATGAAGAATTGCTAAAACAACAAGGGAAATATTACAATCTCTACACAGGAATTGCACAACTATGATGAATAGATTAGAATGAGGGGAAATAGAATCTATGGAAAAATATAAGGTGCTAGAGAAGTTTTTTCAAGTTGCAGAGCAGATTAAGAAAGAAAAGGAAAAATTTGGAGGAGTAATAGAAGTAGAGTTATCTAAAAAGACCAAATTATCTGCTTCTGCAAAAAGTATATTGCGCTTACTTTTATTAGAAGAAACTGTTAATCAAAGAACGATTGCAAAAACATTGCATATTAGTTCGCAAGCTGTTTCAGAAACTATTAAAAAGTTGGAATTATATGGCTTAGTGACAAAGTCTAGTGGTACGATTAATAATGAGAATTTTATTATGCTGACTAAGTTAGGTGAAAAAATGGCAATACAATTAGAGGAACGTATTAAAAATCATGCCAATGAAGTTTTTCGAGAATTTACAAAGAAAGAAATAGAAGATTTATATGTTTTATTAGATAAAATATTAAAAATGTAAGGAGCTAGAAGGAAAATAGTTGCTATCCTCCTTGGTTTGTAGGATAATAGAAAGAACAGATAATGCGTACTAATTTAAGAAGGAGACGAAAGATATGAGACATGTTTTTGACTGGAAAGAATATGCAAAAATTGCAAGACAAACAGTTGCAGATGGATGTGTATTGCTACGAAATGAAGAGAAAGTATTACCTCTACAAGAAGGAGCAACTATTGCAATCTTTGGAAGGACACAATTTGATTATTTAAAGAGTGGAACTGGTTCAGGGGGACTTGTGAATGCTCCTTATGTAGTAAATATTGTAAAAGGATTAGAAGAAAAAAATATAAAAATCAACCAAACGCTAAGACAAGCGTATGAAGAGTGGTTGGTTGAAAATCCTTTTGATACAGGAGAAGGTTGGTCGCAAGAACCTTGGTTTCAAAAGGAAATGGAATTATCAGAAGAGTTTCTTTTGAATGAGAGTAAAGAAATAGAAATAGCTATCGTTGTAATTGGTAGACAAGCAGGAGAAGATCGTGACAATAAAAATGAGCAAGGAAGTTATTTGTTGACAGACGACGAACATCAGATGATGAAAATGGTTACTACACATTTTCAAAAAGTAGTGGTTCTATTAAATGTTGGAAATATCATTGATATGAATTGGGTGAATGAATATAAACCACAAGGTGTTGTCTATATATGGCAAGGTGGATGTGAAGGAGGAAATGGTGTAGCTGATCTTCTAGTAGGAGATGTAAATCCAAGTGGGAAATTAACAGATACCATTGCAGAACGAATTGAAGATCACCCTTCTACTTCTAATTTTAGCAACCCAACAATTAATATTTATGCAGAAGATATTTATATAGGCTATCGTTATTTTGAAACCTTTGAACCAGAAAAAGTTATGTATCCTTTTGGATTTGGATTGTCGTATACAACTTTCTTAACAACCTTGAAAGAATTTCGTCATGATAAGGATCAGATTACTATTGAAGTTGAGGTGAGTAATACAGGCGAGGTGGCTGGAAAAGAAGTGGTACAAGTGTATGTGAATCCACCACAAGGAGTACTTGGAAAACCAATTCGTAACCTAATTGCTTTTGGGAAAACCAAGGTGTTAGAACCAGAAGAAGCACAAATAGTTACGTTACAAATAGATTTAAAAGAATGTGCTTCTTATGATGATGGAGGTCTGACAGGTGAACAATTTTCCTATGTCCTAGAAGCGGGTACTTATGAATATTATGTGGGAAGTGATGTTCGTATCGCACAATTATATGGAACAGTAGAAGTAGCTACACTTCGTGTTACGGAACGATTAACGCAAGCGTGTGCACCTGTAACTGCATTTCATAGAATGAAACCTGTAGTGAAAGAAGGGCAATTTTATATTTCTTATGAGAAAGTACCTCTGAGAAGAGAGGAATATCATCCGTTTGCTAAAGATATAGAACTGGAAGAAGTAGAATATAATGAAACAGCCAAACATTATTTGATAGATGTATATCGAAAAATTGTTAAAATGGATGATTTTATTTCACAACTAAGTGATCTTGACATGATTCATATGGCAAGAGGAGAGGGAATGTCATCTCCGAAAGTTACGTTAGGAACAGCTGGAGCATTTGGCGGTGTTACAGACCGTTTAAAAGAAATGGGCATTCCTATGGTTTGCTGTTCGGATGGCCCATCTGGAATTCGTATGGATTGTGGTGCTATGGCATTTTCTTTACCAAATGGTGCAATATTAGCCTCTACATTTGATGTGGATTTGTGTACACAGTTATATGAATATTTAGGAATGGAGATGAATTTGAACCACGTAGATACGTTACTAGGTCCAGGTATTAATATCCATCGTAATCCTTTAAATGGAAGGAATTTTGAGTATTTTTCAGAAGATCCGTTCTTGACAGGAAAAATGGCAATTGCTCAATTAAAAGGAATGCATAAGTATGATGTGACGGGTACATTAAAACATTTTGCTTGTAATAGTCAAGAATATAAACGAGCAGATTCGAATAGTGTGTTGTCGGAAAGAGCTTTGCGAGAGATTTATTGGAAAGCATTTGAAATGGCGGTAAAAGAGGGTGGTGCCTACAGTATTATGACTTCTTATGGTGGAGTGAATGGAATCTGGTCAGCAAGTAATTATGATATGTTAACAATTGTATTACGAGGTGAGTGGGGATTTCAAGGAAGTGTCATGACAGATTGGTGGGCTAAGATGAATGAAGAAGGTGGACTTGCAACGAAAGAAAATGCCACTTTTATGATAAAAGCTCAAAATGATGTATATATGGTTACAGAGTGTGCAGAAACCAATACGAATCAAGATAATGTAGAACAAGGATTAGAAGCAAAGAAGATTACTAGAGCACATTTGGTACGAAACACTAAAAATTTATTAAACTTTATGTTACAAACACCCGCACTTAGAAAAATGAATGGGCGTTATGAACATACAATAGAAGAACAAAATCGCTTTGAGCAAGAAGATATGAGATGTAATACGTTACCTGATATTATGACAGCAGTAGAACAGGTAGAAGTAGATTGTAAAGACATCAATACATCTAAAGCAACTGCAACAAAATTTTACATTCAAGAAAGTGGTATTTATGAAGTCGTGATTACTACACATGCGAATCTAGTGGGTATTGCACAAGTGCCTATGACTGTATATAATGGAAACCAGCCAGTCAAAATGGTTACTTTAAATGAAAGTCGTACTAAGGCAATTACGAAAGTTGAAATGGAGTTAGTAGTAGATGATAAGAAAGAAAACTTTGTAAAATTATTCTTTGGAGAAGGTGGAACAGAGGTGGATTCTATTACTATTCGTAAAATGTAATGAGAGAGAATAGTAAGAATTACTTAAGATTCCTTATGGAGAAAACAAGAACATACAAAGAATTGTTATTAGAATTAGAAAGTAGAGGAGTGTCACAATGGAAGTTGTAGAATTAAGTTATGCAAAAGATCTCTTTGATCGAGTAGAATGTACTATTGATCAAGATACGATAAAAATGATACGAGCAGGTGCTCAAAATGACTTGGTAGGAGTGGCAGAAAAACTTCTAGAAACTTTTCTAGAAAATAATATTATTGCAACCATTGTTGTATTTAAAGGAAATGGAAGTGGACTATTAAATAGTGTAAAAGTATACTGCGAATTAACAAAAGAAGAAAAAATATACACGAGACATGCTATTGTTTTATTTAAAGATTGTTGTATTGATTTACTACATTCTGATCGGATCATCCCTATGAAAGAATATATGAAGCGAATGGAAAAAGTGAATCCAGAAGGATTTCAAATTGATCCCTCTTCTAAGTGGTTGAATGAAGAAAAAGCTATTGTTATTCCGACGATTGAAGATTTGAAACAATTATAATAAAATAGGCTCTTTACAAGTGAGAGAACTTATGTTAGAATGACTTGATACAATAAACAGCCAACACTCAGTAGTTTGGATACTCCAACCAGTACTTGGTGTATGGTGATTAATTCAGAACATGGAGGAAATCAATATGATTTCAAAAGAAAAGAAAACAGCTATTATTGCTGAATACGCACGTGCAGCAGGAGATACTGGTTCTCCAGAAGTACAAATTGCAGTCCTAACTGCACGCATTCAAGAGTTAACGGAACATCTTAAGGTGAATATGAAAGATCATCATTCAAGACGTGGTCTTCTTAAAATGGTAGGTCAAAGACGTGGTTTACTTGATTATTTGAAGAAAACTGATATTGAAAGATACCGTTCATTAATTGAAAAATTAGGAATTAGAAAATAATATTTACAGTAATTCAACAAGGACGGATTAGAAGATTCGTCCTTGTTTTTTGTAAATGCAAAGAACAGTAACTAGATAGGAGATGCTGTCCGAGACTACTGAAAAGAATAGAATAAATAGAGTGATATCCAATCTGTTTTTTTTAGTTGTTTCGGCTCTTCTATCATATTAGAATGGCACTTTTGTGCAAAAGGAGAAGAAATATGTATCAAACTTTTACAATGGAACTTGCAGGTCACACATTAAGGGTGGACATTGGCAGAGTAGGAAAACAGGCAAATGGTTGTGCCTTATTACAATATGGTGAAACAACTGTATTGTCAGCAGTGACAGCATCAGAAAAACCAAGAGAAGGAATTGATTTCTTTCCACTTAGTGTAGAATATGAAGAGAAAATGTATGCAGTGGGTAAAATTCCAGGAGGATTTAATAAGAGAGAGGGAAGATCTTCTGAGAACTCTATTTTAACTTCCCGTGTAATTGATAGACCAATGCGTCCTTTATTTCCTAAAGACTATAGAAATGATGTCTCTTTAAACAATTTAGTAATGTCTGTAGACCCACAATGTAGACCAGAATTAACAGCTATGATTGGATCTGCACTAGTTACTTGTATTTCAGATATTCCATTTGATGGTCCATGTGCTACTACACAAATTGGAATGGTGGATGGTGAGTTGATTGTAAATCCAAACCAAGAACAATGGAAAAATGGTGATTTAAACCTTACAGTTGCTTCTACAAGAGAAAAAATTGCCATGATTGAAGCAGGAGCAAATGAAGTACCAGAAGCAAAGATGTTAGAAGCTATCTATATGGCACATGATATTAATCAAACTGTGAACGATTTTATTCAAAAAATTGTGGATGCTGTTGGTAAAGAAAAACATACCTATACAAGTTGTGCGATACCAAATGAGATGTTTGAAGCTATGAAAACCATTGTAACTCCAGCAGAAATGGAAGTTGCAGTTTTTACAGATGAAAAACAAGTGAGACAAGAAAATATTCGTGTGATTAATGAAAAATTCGAAGAAGCCTTTGCTGATAAAGAAGATTGGTTGAAATTATTAGATGAAGCATTGTATCAATATCAAAAGAAAACAGTTCGTAAGATGATTCTAAAAGATCGTAAACGTCCAGATGGAAGAGCAGTTGATCAGATTAGAGCTTTAGCCGCAGAAACTGATATTATTCCTAGAGTGCATGGTTCTGGTATGTTTACACGTGGACAAACACAAATCTGTACCATTACTACATTAGCACCTTTATCAGAACAACAAAGAGTAGACGGATTAGATGAATACGAAACATCGAAACGTTATATGCATCATTATAATTTCCCTTCGTATTCAGTAGGGGAAACGAAACCTTCTAGAGGTCCAGGACGTCGTGAAATTGGACATGGTTCCTTAGCAGAAAAAGCATTATTACCAGTGTTACCAACTCCAGAAGAATTCCCTTACGCTATTCGTACGGTTTCAGAAACATTTGAATCTAACGGTTCTACTTCACAAGCATCTATTTGTGCATCTTCATTATCGCTGATGGCTGCTGGTGTGCCAATTAAGAAACCAGTTGCAGGGATTTCATGTGGTCTTGTAACAGGTGATACAGATGATGATTATATTGTATTAACAGATATTCAAGGACTAGAAGATTTCTTTGGTGACATGGATTTTAAGGTGGCTGGAACGAAAGATGGTATTACAGCGATTCAAATGGATATTAAGATTCATGGACTAACAAGACCGATTGTAGAAGAAGCAATTTCAAATACTATGAAATCAAGATATTATATCTTAGATGAAGTTATGAATAAGGTAATTAATGAAGCGAGAACAACTGTAGGAGAGTATGCACCTAAGATTGTACAGATACATATTAATCCAGAGAAAATTGGTGATGTAGTTGGACAACGTGGGAAAACAATTAATGCAATTATCGAAGCTACTGGTGTAAAAATTGACATTACAGATCAAGGTGCTGTTTCTGTATGTGGTACTGATAAGAATGCAATGGATGAAGCACTTGAAATGATTCGTATTATCACCACTGATTTTGAAGCTGGACAATATTTTGAAGGTAAGGTAATTAGTATTAAGGAGTTTGGAGCCTTTATTGAATTTGCACCAGGAAAAGAAGGAATGATTCATATTTCGAAACTTTCTAAAGATCGTGTAAATCACGTTGAAGATGTATTAACATTAGGCCAAGTCGTAAAAGTAGTTTGTTTAGGAAAAGATAAAATGGGAAGAATTAGCTTCTCTATGAAAGATGTATAGAAGGAAAAGAAACTATGTCTGCTATATTAGCGAATGTGACTAGAGGTGAGGTAGTAGAATCTAGTCACCGTGGTAATATTGTGGTAGCTGATTCTTCAGGAACTATATTAGCGCATATGGGTAATCCTGAAATGGTTACCTTTATGCGTTCAGCTGCAAAGCCATTACAAGCATTGAATGTAATTCGTTCAGATGCATATAAAAAATTTCAATTTACCAATGAGGAGTTAGCAATTTTTTGTGCATCGCATTATGGGGAAAGATTTCACCAAGAAGTAATTCATAAGATTCTTCAGAAGATGGGAGATAATTTAGATTCCTTATTGTGTGGTACACCTTATTCTATTAGTACTGATTATCATGAACAACAAGTAAGAGAACACCATATAATGACAACAGCCAATTCGGATTGTTCTGGAAAACATTGTGGTTTTCTATCAGTATGTCACACAAAAGGATATGATGGTAGTATGTATGATCAACTTTTGCATCCTATGCAACAAGAAATTTTACAGATACTTTCTGATTTTTGTGATATGGAGTGTGAAGAGTTTCCAATTGGAATGGATGGATGTGGTGTACCTGTTCATGGGATGCCGTTACGAAACATGGCCATGGCATATGCTCGTTTTGCTAACCCTGAACATGCACCAATTCCCTACCAAGAGGGATGCAAAATACTGTTTGATGCTATGAATCAAGCTCCTCATATGATTGCAGGAACTAATGGATTCTGCACAGAATTCTTACAAAGTACTAATGGAAAATTCTGTGGAAAATCAGGAGCAGAAGCTATTTATTGCATAGGGGTTAAGAATCATGATCTAGGAATTGTAGTGAAAATGGAAGATGGAAGTGATCGAGCATTATATCCTGTTGTACTAAGTACTTTACAGCAATTAGGGTTATTAACGATAGAAGAAATGCATAAACTGAATAGATTCACATACAAAAAGATTTATAATAACCGTGGGGAAGAAGTTGGAAGTGTATGTCCTGTATTTCAATTAATTAGGTAATCATGTAAGAAATTGAACATAATAGAAAGCTGAAAAAGGGAATCGAACCCTCGACCCCATCATTACGAGTGATGTGCTCTACCATCTGAGCTATTTCAGCGAGCGTCAAGTTTTGACTGCCTTCTTATTATATAAAAGTTTTTGGAATTTTGCAAGATAAGAATTGAAAAAAATTTTATTTTCTATTAGAATAAAAATGAACATTAGATAATATATACGAAGAAGGAAGAAGTTCATATGATCGAACAATTAAAAGAAATGATTTGCAGTAGTGAGAAAATAGTATTTTTTGGTGGAGCAGGGGTTTCTACAGAAAGTGGAATTCCGGATTTTCGAAGTGTAGATGGATTGTATCACCAAACTTATCAATATCCACCAGAAACAATTCTGTCACGTACCTTCTTTGAGCGAAAAACGAAAGAATTCTACGAATTTTATCGTGACAAAATGATTTGTTTAGATGCAAAGCCTAATGATGCACATAAGTATCTCGTATCCCTTGAACAAGAAGGAAAATTATCGGCTATTGTAACTCAAAATATTGACAATCTGCATTATATGGCAGGTAGTAAGATTGTGTATGAGTTACATGGAAATGTACATCGTAATTATTGTAGGAAATGTCATAAATTTTATGATATTCAAGCTATGTTAGGAGAGGGGCTTCCCACCTGTCAGTGTGGTGGTGTGATTAAACCAGACGTAGTTTTGTACGAAGAAGGATTACCAGAAATAGTCATTACAAAAGCTGTTCAAGCTATTGCTGAGTGTGATATGTTGATTATTGCAGGAACGTCTCTTGCAGTATATCCAGCAGCATCTTTTATTGAGTATTACAGAGGTAATAAGTTAGTAGTGATTAATAAAAGTGAATTATCACTACAAGCTGATCTGGTAATACAAGATGCTGTTGGAAAAGTGTTTCATGAAGTATCTCGATTAAACTAGTATGTTTTAAAATGCTAATTAACAAGTTAGAGAGATTACTTGGATAAAATAGCTCGTTCTATTTTACAAATAATCTCATATAATAAATAGGCGATTCCACATAATATGACGATGGCTAGTATTAATCGATCCAATTGAAATACTTGAGAAGAGTAAATAATTAAATAGCCAAGACCAATACGTGCGGCTAAGAATTCTCCTATAATCACACCTACTAAACATAATCCAATATTAACTTTCATAGTGCTAATAATAATAGGAATAGTTCCTGGTAACATAATCTTTGTTAAGATATGATAGCGACTCCCTCCTAAAGTATAGATTAATTTTTCTTTTTCTTCATCCATTTGAATAAATCCTGTATATAATGTCATAATAGAACCAAATATAGCAACGGAAATCCCTGCCACAATAATAGTCTTCATCCCTGTACCAAGCCATACAATCAAAAGTGGAGCTAATGCAGATTTTGGTAGAGAATTCAACATAATGAAGTATGGTTCTACTATTTCTGCTAATTGCTTATAGTACCATAATACCATCGCTATAAAAAGGCTAATGATAGTAACTAAAACAAAGCTAATTAGTGTTTCTAAAATAGTAATCCCTGTATGCTGAAAAATAGTCAAATTTTTTGCCATAGTCAAAAAAGTGATTGCTAATCTTGAAGGACTACTATAGAAAAAAGCATCAATCCATTCATAATACGTAGCACATTCCCAAATTCCTAGAAAGCAAATTAAGATTGCAAATCGAGAAAAGATGATGATGTTTCTTTTCTTTTTCTCTTTATTTATATAATCTAATTGATAATCAGTGTTTGGTTGAGTCATGATTCAATTCCTTCCATAATAAATTAAAATATTGCTTAAATTCTGGAGAATTTCTAGAAGCTAATGGAGTTTTATATTGGATAGGTATTTGAATTTTTACTTTATCAAGAATAGTAGAAGGGCGTTTACTAAGAACATAAACATAATCTCCTAAGCTAATTGCTTCTGATAAATCATGTGTAACAAGTAGTGCTGTTTTCTCTTCTTTTTGAATAATCTGGTAAATATCGTCTGATACGCTTAAACGTGTCTGATAATCAAGTGCACTAAAAGGTTCGTCTAATAGTAGAATATCTGGATTCAATGCAAGGGTACGTATTAAAGCGGCTCTTTGACGCATTCCTCCAGATAATTGTGATGGTTTTTTATATTTAAATTGTTCTAATCCATATTTTATTAATAAATCTTCAATACGAGTAAGATGCTCTTTTGTCATCATGTGGTTGATTTCTAATCCTAATATTATATTATCATAGATAGTTCGCCATTCTAAAAGGTGGTCTTTTTGCAACATATATCCAATGGTTGGAGAGATAGAATCTCCACAAGTATTTTGGAAGGTGATACTGCCACCTTCTGGCTTAATCAAATCTGCAATTAGCGATAACAAAGTGGATTTTCCACAACCACTCGGACCTACAATAGAAACAAAATCACCAGCACAAATAGATAAGTTAATATCTTCAAGTGCAGGGATTTCACCTTCCATAGTATGATAGGAATAAGAAACGTTAGTAAGGGTTAAAAGTGGTTTCATATTGACCTCCCAATAAAGTTCTACTTTATAGTATGTGTTATGGGAGGAATTGTTCATAATCCTTCTATTCTTTACCCGATCTCTTCCCAACGTTCATAAAGAGATTCGATTCGTTCTGTATTTTCTTGTATAGTATTTGCTAATTCTTGTAACTTGGCAGAGTTAGAACAATATTCTGGCAAACTCATTTTTAGTTCAAGGTCTTGATTTTGTAATTCAAGAGATTCGATTTCTGCTTCTATCTTTTGTAATTCATTTTGAAGCTTACGTTCAACAGCTTGCTGTTGTTTTTGCTCTTTCCAATCTATTTTACTAGAAGGATCTTCCTTCGCAGAAGTAGCAGTACTAGAGGGTTCTATGATTTGAGAAGTCTCCTCTTTTTTTACAAGATAATAATCGTAATTACCAAGATAAGAAGTAATTTGATTATGGTCAAGCTCTATGATTCGAGTAGCTGTTTTATTTACAAAGTAACGGTCATGGGATACGTAGAATACCGTACCTTCATAATGGGAAATAGCATATTCTAGAATTTCCTTAGAAGCAATATCTAAATGGTTAGTAGGTTCATCTAGGATTAGAAAATTAGCTTCTGATAACATAAGCTTAGCTAGAGAAACTCGTCCACGTTCTCCACCACTTAAGGTACTAATCTTTTTAAATACATCATCTTCTGTAAAGAGAAAAGCTGCCAACGTATTGCGGATCTGGGTATTTGTTAAAGTTGGGTAATCATCAAGAATTTCATCAAAAATTGTTTTCTCCATATGTAGCACGTGATGTTCTTGATCATAATAACCAATATAAACTTGGCTTCCGATTTGAATAGTACCTGCATCAGGTGCTAATAGTTCGTTAATCATTTTTAAAATAGTTGTTTTACCTGTTCCATTATTACCAATTAAAGCAATGTGTTCTCCGCGCTTACATAGAAAGGAAAGGTTCTCAAACAAGGTAAGTGTACCAAAAGATTTACTCAGGTTTTCAACCATAAGTACGTCATTTCCACTTACTGTGCGAGGAGATAGAGTAAGACGCATTTGTTCTTCATAAGCAAGTGGCTTTTCAATTCGGTCGATTTTATGAAGCAGTTTTTCACGACTTTCTGCTCTTTTAATGGATTTTTCACGGTTATAGGATTTTAATTTTTCGATTACGTCTTCTTGGTGTTTGATTTCTTTTTGTTGATTCTCGTATGCATTTACTTGACTAATGCGTAAATGTTCTTTCTTTTTTGCATAATCTGAGTAATTTCCAGTAAAAGTAGTTACTGTTGCGTGATCTATTTCAATAACTTTTGTGGCAATGCGATCAAGAAAATAGCGGTCATGGGATACGATGATGACAGCACCTTTGTAATTAATCAAGTAATTCTCTAACCACTGAATAGAAGTAATATCTAAATGGTTGGTAGGTTCGTCTAGGATAATTAAATGGTGATTTTGGAGAAGAAGTTTTCCAAGTGCAACGCGAGTCTTTTGCCCACCAGATAGAGTGTTTACCTTTTTTTGATAATCATCTTCTAGAAAACTAAGCCCTTTTAAGATTCCCATAACTTTACTACGGTAGGCATAGCCATCACGTAGTTCGAATTCATGAGTTAGATTAGTGTATTGCTCCATGATTCTTACTAGGGCATCTCCTTGTTCTTGTTTCATGTTGGATTCTAAGGTGCGTAATTGTTCTTCCATATGAATTAAATCTTGGCAGACAGATAACAATTCTTCTAGTATTGTATTTCCGCTAGACAGGGCATCGTGTTGGGAGAGATAGCCGAAGGTTTTATCCTTAGCAAAGGTAATCACGCCATCGTCAGCAGGAAGACTTCCGATTAGAATTTTTAAAAGAGTCGTTTTTCCTGCACCGTTTTTGCCAACAATGGCAACTTTATCATAATCTTCTATATGGAAGGAACAGTCAGATAAGATGACTTGTTCTAAAAAAGCTTTTTGAATATGGGAGGTAGATAGTAACATTAGGAAACCCCTTTCTAGTATAAATGAATAATATGTACGTATAGATATTACCGTAAATTGTGGAAAGGTGCAATACTTTTCCTGTGTTAGGAACTATTTCTAATTATCAATACATTGTACGTAGGTAAAATTTGTGGTATCATTGAATCTGAATTAGTTACCATAGATTCGGGAAAATGTTATAGACAAAAGGGATTAAATGAAAATAAAAAAAGAAAAAACATTGAAAACAATAGAACTATTTGCAGGAGCAGGAGGTCTTGCACTTGGTATGGAACAAGCGGGATTTGAAACAATTGGACTAGTAGAGCTTGATAAAAGTGCAACTGATACACTGAAATATAATCGACCACATTGGAATGTAATACATGATGATATTGCCAAGATTTCGCGACTTGACTTGGAAGAATATTTTAATACTAAAAAAGGTGAGTTGGATTTGCTTTCAGGTGGTTCTCCTTGTCAGTCTTTTTCGTATGCAGGAAAAAGATTGGGATTAGAAGATGCTAGAGGGACATTATTTTACCACTATGCTATGTTTTTAGAAAAATTACAGCCTAAAATGTTTCTTTTTGAAAATGTGAAAGGTCTTTTAACCCATGATAAAGGTCAAACGTATGAAATCATATTAGATATTTTTCAACAAGCAGGGTATACAGTTAAAAAAGAAGTGTTAAATGCTTGGAATTATGGTGTTCCTCAAAAAAGAGAACGTTTAATCACCATTGGAATTAGAAATGATTTAGTGGATAAAATTCACTTTGAATTTCCTATGCAGCACAAATACAAACCAGTTTTACAAGATATTTTACTTGACTGCCCTGATAGTGTAGGTGCAAAATATTCAGATAGTAAGACGGAAATATTTAAATTGGTTCCAGCTGGTGGATATTGGAAAGATATTTCAGAGGAAATAGCTAAGCCATATATGAAGTCTTGTTGGAACATGGAAGGTGGCAGAACAGGTATTTTAAGAAGAATGAGTCTTGATGAACCATCACTTACTGTCCTAACTTCACCAAGCCAAAAACAAACAGATCGTTGTCATCCGTTGGAGGAACGCCCGTTTACTGTTAGAGAAAACGCGAGATGTCAAACATTTCCTGATGATTGGGTGTTTTGTGGTAGTGTAGGACAGCAATACAAGCAAGTTGGTAATGCAGTTCCTGTGAATCTTGCATTGGAAATAGGTGAAAAAATCAAAGAAAGTTTAATTGAGGTATCAGGATGTGGCAATTAACATTTATAACAGAAGAAGAGTTTTTACAACACGTTCAAGCAACGATTGAAAAATATGGTGAAAAATTAAATTCCTTTGATTTGAAAAGATTTAATAAAAATATTGTAGACCCTATTAAGTTAATTTTTGATAAGACAGTTTATGGTGCAACATGGGAGGAAATTATAAGTAATGAGATATTTCGTCAAAGGGATAAATCTAATAATAATGATATTGGATATTTTCATCAGAGAATCTTTCAATATATAGAAAATTGTGAAGTACCTAATATGGGCTGGGATGTTATTTACAAAAATGAAAATGGCATACAGATACCAGATGGTAATGTTGTTAAAACCGTTTATGTGGAAATGAAGAATAAACATAATACTATGAATTCGGCATCTGCAGGAAAAACATTTATTAAAATGCAGAATCAGATTTTACAAGATGATGATTGTGCTTGTTTCTTAGTGGAAGCCATTGCACAAAAATCACAAAATATTAAATGGGAAACAACGGTGGATAAGCAGAAGGTTGGTCATAAATTAATTCGAAGAGTGAGTTTGGATCAATTTTATGCACTTGTTACGGGGCAAGAAGATGCCTTTTATCAAATGTGTATGATTCTTCCAGATATGATTCAAAAGGCTGTTGATACAATGGTCAAGGTGGAAATACCACAAGACACTGTAATTGATGAATTAAAAAACCTTTCAATAGAGTTTAAGAATAAAGATAGTAATCTTGCCTTTTTGACTAATATGCTAAATGAAGATATGTCCGAATACAAGGCGCTGAATGAAGAAATTTCACTTGCGATGGCTGTTTATATATTAGGTTTTAGTGGATACAAAGGGTTTTAGTTAAAGGCAGTAAAAAGAGTATACAGTAATCGTAATAAAATTTTATAAAAAATTCCCAAAAAGTGTTGACAACTTTTTGGGAATAGGTTATAGTTAGGGAGTGCTAACCACAGCACAGCATTACAAATCTTCTTAAGTTCTAATCACCTGCATAATGGAACGTCATGTCCATGTGCAAAAATTAAGTCCAACGGTTAGGTGCGGCTAACTGTTGGACTAGAACTAAATTGAATTCTGTTAATATTCTATAACGACATCCCACATAAAAATCAGAGAAAATTTTAATAAAAAATCGATTAAATGATATAAGATAGTAGAATCTTTATATGATTCATGTTATAATATAGAAAAAGTTTGAGAATACTATGTAATAGAAAGGTATGGTTGATTAGTATGTTTGATTTTGGGAAGAAAGATAATGCGATTATCTTTGTGGCAGGAATTGTTTCAGGTCTTGTAGGATTAAAGGTTGGAAAATCCAAGAAGATGCGTGATTTTGTTGTGAAGACATTAGCAAAGGGCATGATGGTAAAAGATTCAGTGGTAGAAGAGTATACGAATATTCGAGAAGAAGCTGATGATATTTGTGAAGAAGCTAAGAATTTAGCACAAGAAAAGTCTTTTGTGGAATAGATAGGGAATTATATGAAGACACAGATTATATATAGTGGAATAGGTCGACTTCGTCTGCGAGTTGGGAAATATATATTGAATCAAAAGCAAGGGTATAGTTTAGAGACTATGCTCTTTTCTATAAGTGGGGTGACGAACGTTATGGTGACCCCTTGTAATGGAAGTATTTTGATTCAATATGATAATACGCTTGTAGAAGAGAGAACTTTTTTACAAATGATACAGGATATGAAGAGAGAAGATTTGCTAGAGGCAGAACCTACTTCCTATCAACAACAAAGAACTTTAGAACAACAATATAAACAAAAAATGTTACACATTACCCTACATCAATTTGTGATTCGTAATACAGTTGTATTATTACTTCCACCAATATTACGAAATAGTATGGTGTGGTATAAGGCTATACATTTTGTAAGAGAGGGATGGTATTCTTTACGTAAAAAACACCTCACAGTGGAAGTATTAGATGCTACAGCTATTATAACCTCGCTCGTTCGAGGTGAGTACAAGACGGCATCGTCTATTATGTATCTCTTGCAATTATCGGATTTGTTAATGGAGTATTCTAATGTACGAGCGAAAAATGCGTTAGTAAATAGTTTAGAGATTAAATTAAATCAAGTATGGCTTATTAGAGACGGGGAAGAAATTCTAATTCCATTAAAAGAATTATGCGTAGGAGATGTAATCTGTATGAGAGCAGGAAGCATGATTCCAGTAGATGGGGAAGTGGTTCAAGGAGAAGCAACCATTAACGAAGCTATGATGACAGGGGAAGCATTGCCTGTTTATAAGAAAAGCGGTTCTACGGTCTTTGCAGGAACCATTCTAGAAGAAGGGGAGATTTTCTTACAAGTAAGGGAGTTGAGTGGAGATTCTAGAATTGCAAAAATTATAGAAATGATTGATACAGGAGAAGAGAAAAAAGCTTCTATTCAAAGTGATGCAGAACGATTGGCAGATAGAATTGTTCCTGTTAGTTTCGGATTATTCCTAGTGACTTTTTTAGCTACAAGAAATATTTCTAGGGCATTATCTGTTTTGTTAGTAGACTTTTCTTGTGCTATTAAGATAACCACACCACTTGTAATTATGAGTGGTTTACGAGAAGGTGCTCAGAATCAAGTGGTCATAAAGGGTGGAAAATATCTAGAACTATTATCCCAAGTAGATACGGTGGTATTTGATAAAACAGGCACATTAACCAATGCAGTACCACAGATTTCCAAGATTATCATAGTAGATTCTTCGTATGATGAAGATAGAGTATTGCAAATAGCCGCATGTTTAGAGGAACATTTTCCACATAGTGTTGCTGCGGCGATTGTAGCTGAGGCGGAAGCTAGAAGTGTGAGACATCCAGAGGAACATGAAAAGGTGGAATATATTGTAGCCCATGGGATTGCTAGTAGTTATCAAGGGAATCGCTGTGTAATAGGTAGTTACCATTTTGTCTGTGAAGATGAGGGAATTACTATTAATCAAAAAGATCACGAGAAGATTTTAGAAGAAATAGGAACTGACAGTGCAGTGTATCTTGCGGTCAATCGACAATTAGTAGGAGTAATCTGTGTAAATGATCCTCCTAGAGTAGATGCTAGAATTACTATAGAGGAATTACGCAAGCAAGGAATTCAAGAGATTATCATGATAACAGGAGATAGTGAAGCAACTGCCAAACATATTAGTCAACAATTGGGAATCGACCAATATTATGCAGCAGTTCTACCGGATGGTAAGGCACAACTTATTACCTCCCTACAAGAAGAAGGTCGAAAGGTGTTGATGATTGGAGATGGAGTTAATGATGCACCTGCGTTAAGTTGTGCAGATGTTTCCATGACTTTACAAGGATCTTCTGATATTGCAAGAGAAGTAGCAGATATTACCATAGTATCTGATGAACTGGGAAAAATTATTTATGCTAGAAAATTAGCGACTTCTTTAATGGGACGAATTAGCTTTAATTATCGCCTGATTGTAGGATTTAACACCGGATTAATTGTAGGTGGAATTCTGGGAGTATTATCGAACAACCAAGCAGCTTGGCTGCATAATGTATCCACATTATTGTTGACAGTTCATTCTGCTAGTATCACAAAAGAAAAGAGTTTACCAAAGAAAAATATAAGGAAAGTGGAGGGAATTACTGATGAAACAACATAAATTTTGGGCAATGGTTGCTATTGTAGCAATGGTTATGTGTATGTGGACAGGAAAAAATCATAAGTAAAATACCATAAGGAATTAAGAGATGATCAACAAAAGATTACTACAAATGATACCAAATGCAATACCCCACATAAGAAATAGTGTAATGCTACAGATGATAGGGCTTTTTTCTAATGTATTATTTTTAGTGATATTAGGTGAATTTTTAGTAGAGTTTCTAGAGGGTAGTGTGGAAATAATAGAATGGACACCTTCTATTATCACGATGATTATTTGTATAACAATACGTATTATATGTGTATATTATGCTAGAATCCAAAGCTATCTTGCTTCTAAGTCGGTAAAAGAAATTGTACGAGAACAATTATATCATAAGGTGATGAAAGTAGGGAAGCATTATACCAAACACCTTCCAACAGGAGAATTACTTCAATTATCAGTAGAAGGAGTGGAGCAATTAGAAACGTATTTTGGTAATTATTTACCACAATTTTTCTATGCCATGATTGCACCCCTTCTATTATTTGGTGTGGTATCTATATGGAGTGTGAAGATAGGGATTGTCCTATTCGTATGCGTACCATTAATCCCTATTTCCATGATTGTAATTCAAAAGATTGCTAAGAAATTATTGTCAAAATATTGGGGTGAATACGCAGGATTAGCAGATCATTTCTTAGAAAATCTGCAAGGTTTGAATGCCTTGAAAATCTATGAAACAGATAAATGTAAGCAGCAAGAAATGAATCAACAAGCAGAACGATTTCGTATTGTTACTATGAAAGTATTATCTATGCAATTAAATTCCATTATTGTGATGGACGTGGTGGCATATGGTGGAGCTGCCCTTGGAATGGTCTGTTCTCTCTTAGAGTATGGAAAGGGAAATATTGGCTTTGGAACGTGTTTTTTCATTATTCTGTTGGCGGCTGATTTCTTCTTGCCTCTACGTCTGTTGGGAAGTTATTTTCATATTGCTATGAATGGTGTTGCAGCAAGTAAGAAAATCTTTACCTTGTTAGATTTAGAAGAAGAACAAGAAGGGCGGGAAGAAATCACATCAGTAGAGATGAAAATGGAAGGTCTTTCTTTTTCTTATACGAAAGATAAAGTCACGCTAAAAGAAGTTTCCTTAGAAGTTCCAAAACAACAATTTATCTCTATTGTGGGAAAGAGTGGCTGTGGAAAGTCGACTATAGCTAGTCTTATAACAGGAGTTCATAAGGGTTATACAGGAAGTCTACAGATGGGCGGTAAGGAATTGTCTACTATTTCCGCTAGAAGTCTAGGAAAACATGTAACGTATATTAGTGCGAATGCCTACATTTTCAAGGGAACCGTACGAGACAATCTGTCCATGGCGAATCCAAGAGTTAGCGAGGAAGCATTGTGGAAGGCATTAGAAGAGACGAAGTTAGCAGACTTTTTACGAGATGAAAATGGATTAGATACCATGTTACTAGAAAAAGGAAGTAATTTTTCAGGAGGACAATGTCAACGCTTAG
This sequence comes from Eubacteriales bacterium, assembly GCA_044425555.1. Taxonomy (GTDB): domain Bacteria; phylum Bacillota; class Clostridia; order Lachnospirales; family Lachnospiraceae; genus JAWXVE01. The sequence goes on along the minus strand of JAWXVF010000022.1, from coordinate 5,682 downwards.
CAATTGCAAGAGCCTTATTAGCTGATTCACAGTTGTATATTTTTGATGAAGCTACTAGCAATATTGATGTAGAAAGTGAAAATTGTATTGTGGAGTTAATTCATGAATTATCGAAAAACAAGTCCGTGTTTTTTATCTCTCATAGATTAGCTAATGTGGTGAACTCGGACATGATCTATGTCATGGAAGATGGTAGGGTAAAAGAAGAAGGAACCCACCAAGAATTAATAGGTAGGAAAGGAGTATATGAACAATTATGGAAAGCGCAAAAAAGCTTAGAAGAACTAGTACAATAAGTATTTTCTTACAACTCATACAGTTAGTAAAGCCGTTAATGGGTATTATGTGCATTGCAGTTTTTATGGGAGTGGTAGGCTATTGTTGTGCCACTTTTCTAGCGGTATTAGGTGGCTATGGTATGATGGAAGTGTATAAAGGGAATTTAGTTCCTAAGGGATTACTAGCCGTTATGTTAGGGATTGCTTTCACAAGAGGGATATTTCATTATATAGAACAATATTGTAACCATTATATTGCCTTTCGGTTGCTTGCCTTAATTCGAGATAAAGTCTTTACGGTTCTTTGTAAGTTAGCACCTGCTAAGTTAGATGGGAAAGAAAAGGGGAATCTGATTTCTCTTATTACAAGTGACATTGAACTATTAGAAGTATTTTATGCACATACCCTATCGCCAATTTGTATTGCAGTGATTACCTCAACTATTGTAATTGGATTCTTATCGAGGTTTCATCTGTTGTTAGGTGGGATTTTACTCATAAGTCATGTAATAGTAGGGGTGGTGATTCCGATAATCACTTCCAAATCTAGTAGGGAAAGTGGAGAAGTGTATCGGAAGGAAGTGGGTACATTAAATACTTATGTCCTAGATAGCTTAAGAGGCATGGGAGAAGTTCTACAGTATGATTCTGTAGGAAAACGTTGGAAAGAAATGAGTAGGCTGTCGAAAAAGATTGAACAAACAAACGAAGTTATTAAAGGTTCCATGGGAATTACTTCCATGGTGACCACAGGAGTCATTCTCATAACAGCTATTTTCATGTTAATCACATCAGCACACTTAGCGAATCAACAAGTGATTGAACAGTCTGCTGTTATAATAAGTGTCATAATGTCCCTATCTTCCTTTGGTTCTGTGATTGCTGTTGCAAATTTAGGGACAGGACTGACTCAAACAATTGCAAGTGGAGCTAGGGTGTTAGAACTGCTAGAAGAGCAACCTATGGTAGAAGAAGTGACAAGCGGAAGTGATGTTGTTTTTCAAGAAGCACAATTTGACTCTGTTACATTTTCCTATGCAGAATGGGGACAAGAGATACTGAAAGATTTTTCACTAACAATTCCTAAGAATACGATTATAGGAATTACAGGTAAGTCGGGTTGTGGGAAATCAACATTGTTAAAATTACTTATGCGATTCTTCGAAGTCCAAGAAGGGAAGATTACCATATCTAATGAAAATGTGAACCTGATTAATACCAAAAGCCTTCGAAAGAATCAAAGCTTAGTATCTCAAGAAACTCATTTATTCCATGATACCATTGAGAATAATCTTAAGATTGCTAATCAAGAGGCAAGTGAGGAAGAAATAATAGAAGCTTGTAAAAAAGCCTCCATTCACGAATTTATCCAAACATTGCCACAAGGATACCAGACGCAAGTGGGAGAATTAGGTGATACTTTATCTGGTGGAGAAAAACAAAGGATAGGTGTAGCAAGAGCTTTCTTACATCAAGCACCATTGATTCTATTAGATGAACCGACTAGTAATCTTGATAGTCTTAATGAAGGTGTGATTCTAAAGGCATTGCAGGAATATACAGATGCTACCATTGTGTTAGTATCTCATAGGAAATCCACAATGAACATTGCTAGTACAATATGCAACGTAGAGAATGGGAGAGTTAGTTAATGAATGTCTTCGAATATTTGATTACGTTGTAAAATTGATTTTCGTGCTGAATAGAAAAGATTATTGCAATAAAAGACAATATATGGTAAAATATTGCTGTTATTCAACTTATGAAAAGAAAGAGAGATGATACTGTGCGACAAAACAATCCTAATAAACACAATTACAGTCCGTATTCTTCAGTGTACCATACTAGAAGATGGAAGGGACAAAGTTTGAAGAAGTTATTATTTGTATTAATTATGATGATACTACCTTTTGGTATAACAGGTTGTAGTGAGAAGGTAACAGAAGTTACGATGTTAACACAATGGGCTCATATCTATGAAACAAATAATTATTGTGAGCGATTAATTGAAGAAGCATTTCCTATAGATATTAAAATTGGAATGGTAGATATTTCTAATACAGAACAGGTTCGTGCATTACTTGAGACAGATGTACCAGATTTTTTTGTTGTAGACGAAATACCTACCTACATACATGGTAATGGATATGCAAGAACTATACCAGTTGATATGGTCAGAGAATATGCTCCATCCTTAATGAAATATTTTGATGAATATCCATTGTTGTATGCTACAGCATTGAGTCAAGAAGATCCAACTCAATTTACTTCATTAATAGGTATTGATGAGACGAGTACAAGAATTGCATTATATGCTGATATGTATCGCTATGACTGGATTTTAGAATCGGGAATTGATATAGGAGTACCAGTGATACAGCTTACAGAGAATTATTATGTGGCACAAGAAGGATTGAGTAAAGAAACCTTTGAAGAGATTATGGAATATTTTGTATACGGTGACCCAGATCAAAACGGATTAGATGATACAATGGGAGCTAGTATGTATGGAACCGATATAAGAACTACATTGATGTCAGGATTTGGAATTGTCCCAGATGTGAATGAATTAGATGGAGAAGCAGTACAATATTATACAATGCCAGAATATAAAGAATTAGTAACATGGTTTGTGGATTTATATGATAAAGGATTAATTGATGAGGAGTGGTTTACCCAAGATCGTGAAAAGGTGTGGAACAAGGTGGAGCATGATAAAACAGGATTTTGGCAATCTTCTACTAATGCAATGAATGCATGGGCAGTAGGGCGCCCACCGATTACTTTGATTCACAGCAATCCAAATGCAAAGATTCTTCTAACAACAGGACTAAAAGATGATGATGGAAACGTTACTATGTTGTATGATAGTATTACCATGGCAAGAAAAAATTATTATATAGGTGCTGATGTGTCAGATGAAAAACTAGAACTTATTTTACAAATGTATGAATATTGTAACTTTAGTGACGCTTCCATGCATTTATGGTTTGGAGAAGAAGGAGTAGATTGGCAGTACAATGAAGAAAATGAGTTTGAGTTATTAAATGAATTGGATGTTGTAGAAAAAGGAGTAAAAGTTTTTGCACAAAACACACAAGTTGGAGAACTTTGGGAAGCTATTACATTAGAGGAAGATTTTTTAAAGGGAAGTGAGTTCTGGTTAGATGGCGGAGTGTGGCAACAAGATTATGTATATCCTTATAAAGCGGATTTAAGAAGTGAATCAAATTATGCTGTCCTATTAGCAGAAAAAGGGGATGCGATTAATAGTGTGGTTAATTCTTATTTTCAAGCTTGGCTAACAGGTGAGAAGGATGTGAACCTTACATGGTCAGAATATTTGAGAGAATTAGAAGATGCAGGATATGAGGAATTGATAAAAGAATTAGAATCAGTTCCAACCTTATATGACATTCGAGAAGAATATCAATAGAGTGAAGTTCTAGTAATCAAGGAACTAAATGGATTGTAAGAAGAATGGTCAAATATTTTCTAAATAAGTTATCTTAAATGTATTATTAAATACAAAAATAGATTGATAAAACAAGAAAATATTTGACAATAAGGAGTTATTGTGTTATAAGTTATAGTTGTAATATACTAACAAAATGATATGAATACAGAAATGAGGAACCTATGCTTTTAGTAGATGGAGAGTTACAACAAGAATATGAGATTAGTGAGATTAACACAGAAGATGAGGAATTGAATTCTTTTTTATTTACTCTAGGATGTTATCCACAAGAACGAATCACCATTATTTCTAAGAATAGTAGTGGATTTGTAGTGGCTATTAAGGATGGAAGATATAGTATTGATAGCGAATTGGCACAAGTGATTACGGTAAAATAAGCATGGTGCTTTTTTTATAGATGTAAGTTAGCAATTGCTAAGGAGGAGAGAATTATGAAAATTGCGTTAACAGGTAATCCCAATAGTGGGAAAACTACGCTTTACAATGCATTAACAGGAAAATCGGAAAAGGTAGGGAACTGGGCAGGTGTAACAGTTGATAAGAGAGAGAGTCAAGTGAAATCTTCTTATGGTGAAGCCATTGTAGTGGATCTTCCAGGAGCCTACTCTATGTCCCCTTTTACAAGTGAAGAGAGTATTACAAGTCAATATGTAAAGAATGAACAAGCTGACGTTATTATTAATATTGTGGATGCTACTAATTTAAGTCGTAGTTTGTTTTTTACTACACAATTATTAGAACTTGGAATTCCAGTAGTGGTGGCGTTAAATAAATCGGATCTTAATGAGAAAAAGGGTAACAAGATTAATGTGTCCGATTTGTCAGAGAGATTAAAGTGTCCTGTAATGGAAACGATTTCGACTAGTGGTACAGGATTAGTAGAATTAATGAAAACTGCTATTTCATTGGCAGGCAAAAAGCAAGACGCACCATTTGCACAAGAGAAAGCAGATTTAAGCAATAAGTCATCTGTAGAACAAGCAGATAAAGAACGATTTGATTATGTAAATTCTGTAGTAGATGCAGTGGAAACAAGACAGACTTTAACAAAAGATTCTAACAAAGGGGATCAAATTGATGCAGTACTTGCACACAAATGGTTAGGAATTCCTATTTTTGCGGTAGTGATGTGGCTTGTATTTTATCTGTCGCAGGCGCTAGTTGGACCTGTGATTGCAGACTTTTTAGTTGGATTGATTGAAGGATTCGGAGAAATGGTAGGAGAGTTAGTGGAAGGTGCTTCGCCGTTTTGGGGATCGCTCTTAGTAGATGGTATCATTGGTGGTGTGGGAGCTGTTATTGGATTCTTACCACTTGTTATGGTTATGTACTTCTTAATTGCCTTACTAGAAGATTGTGGATACATGGCAAGAGTTGCAGTCGTAATGGATCGTTTTTTCAAAAAGGTAGGACTTTCTGGAAAATCTATTATTCCAATGATTATAGGAACAGGTTGTGCTATACCAGGTGTCATGGCTTCTAGAACGATTAAAAATGAAAGAGAACGTAGAACCACTGCAATGTTGACTCCATTTATGCCATGTGGAGCGAAATTACCAGTTATCGCTTTATTTGCAGGAGCATTTTTTGAAGATGCAGCTTGGGTTGGTACTTTAATGTATTTTGTGGGAATTGCATTAATTATTTTAGGGGCACTACTTGTTCAAAAAATTACAGGACATAAGAACAGAAAATCTTACTTTATTATTGAACTACCAGAATATAAAGCACCTAGTTTCATGCGAGCTACTATGTCCATGTTAGAGAGAGCGAAAGATTTTATTATTAAAGCAGGTACGATCATCTTATTATGTAATGCAGCAGTACATATTATGCAAACCTTTAATTGGAGTTTCCAAGAAGTAGAAGAAGGATTAGAATCAACTTCTATATTAGCAAGTATTTCCTCACCATTTGCTTTATAAT
>JAWXVF010000197.1:0-3543 GCA_044425555.1 Eubacteriales bacterium | reverse complement strand
CAAAAAACACCCCCCATCCTAAATCCAAGTGGTCTAAAAGACAACTTGTGACCACGGGGGTCAAGGTAAACTGAATACCAAAAAAATGCCACGGATTATTTGTGTCCGTGGCATTTTGCATTTAATTTATCGATTTGTCTTCTAAGTATTTCACATTTTTATCTTCAGTTAAAAGTTTCATTTGACTGATTGCTATTGTATTTAATTTTCTCAATCTATCTGATTGGTTTATACCCTCGCCAATTAAAACAGCATTTAGATTTTCAAGATTAGAAAGGCAGACGAGCTGTGCGATATCTGCATAATCACGGATATTGCCTTTTAATGCAGGATTTTCGTCTCTCCACTGCTTTGCTGTGGTGCCGAACAAAGCCACATTTAAAACATCAGCTTCGCTTGCATAAATCATGGACATTTGATAAGAAGTGATTTCATCTGGCACAAGGTTTTCTTTAATAGCATCGGTATGTATACGGTAGTTAATTTTAGCAAGATTACGTTTTATATCCCAACCAAGCTGCCTTTGTTCTTCTTGTTTTAATCTATCAAATTCTTTAATTAAATAGATTTTAAACTCTGGACTAACCCACATTCCAAACTCAAAGGCAATATCTTTATGTGCATAAGTACCACCATATCGTCCCGCTTTTGCTTGTAGTCCGATGGCATTCGTTTTTTGCACCCACTCTTTGACACTGATTTTATAGCTGTTGAGTCCAGCACTACTTCTAATTGTGGCGAATTCGCCATAATTAAAATCTGGATTATGAATCTGCTCCCAGATACCTAAAAACTCAACTGTGTTTCGATTGCGTAGCCAATCTGATATAAAGAAATCACCATCTTTAGCTCTGATCATATCAGTTAGCGAAATATAGTCATTATTTTCTATGTTCAAAACTGTAATTTCAGAACCTTTTACACTGATTTTTGACATTTTGCTACCTCACTTTTAATATTAACATCTTTTATTTCTATACTGCTCGTTAATAAATTGAATGCTTGTATTGCTACTTAGGGGATTTTCATTGAAAATGAAACTTAAATTGTATTTTAATTACCTATATTATAACATAAGAATACAGGGTTTAAAAGTATAATTTTATTTTATCGAAAATTATATGCGAAATAAAATTATTATTTTTCAAATATATTAAAAATAATAATTGACACAGATATATTATTTTGCTATTATACTACATATAATGACATTGGAGGTGCTAATATGTCGGAAACTAAAAGTGATAAATTCACAAGAATTGCAGAAGCGAGAACAAATAAAATAATTGATATGATTAAACTTTTGGGGAACTGTTCTAATAAAACGGTCTATGAATATAGCAAGGAAGATGTGCGAAAAATCTTCAATGCTATTGATGAAGAGTTGCGACTTGCTAAAAATAAATTTGAATCGACAGAACTTTCAAATAAAAAATTCAAGCTGAAATAAAGGAGTGGAATAAATGGCTAATTGGTATTTTCCTTCAAACGACCACGGAGAAGTAAAAGGAATTAACGACTCGGGTGTTGCAACATTCAGAGGCACTCCGTTGCAATCTTTGGCAAGAGAAATTTGTCAAAACTCCCTAGATGCTGCTTCAAATTATCCCGTAAGAGTTGATTTTGACACGTTTTTATTACCACTATCTAAACTTCCTGGAGAGAATGAATTAAAAGACACTTTTGAAAAATGCTCAATGTTTTGGAAAGATCAAAAAGCCAAAACAACAAAAGATTTTTTTGCTAACGCTATTGATAAAATGAGTTCTGATAAAGTTACAATTCTACGCATAAGTGACTTTAATACAAAAGGACTTTGTGGTTCGAACAATATATATGATATTAATACCGACTGGTATAGATTGACTAAATCATCTGGGTCTTCAGATAAAAAGGGACCAGCTGGTGGTTCATTTGGCATTGGTAAATTTGCACCGTTTGCTTGCTCTGACTTTTCAACTGTGTTTTACAGCACATATGATATGGAAGATAAATTTGCATATCAAGGCGTATCACGTCTCGTCACATTTAAAAGAGATGATGCTGAAACAACGCAAGGAATAGGGTATTTTGGAAACGAAAAAAATACACCTGTTTTTTCTCAATTTAATTTAGACTCGACTTTTACAAGAAATCCCGGAGATTACGGAACAGATATTTTTATTTTAGGATATAAGTACTGCGGAGATGATTGGGAAGATAAAATTGTAACGGCTATATTAGATGGGTTTTTAGGAGCTATTTGGAATGAACGTCTTGTTTTGAAAGTAGGTCAAATTGAAATAAACAAGCAAACCTTAGGCGGGCTTATGGATGATTATAAAGAAGAATTAGTTGCCAACAGAAGTTATGCTTCGGAATATTATCAAGTACTGACATCTAAAGAAACGTCTTGGTTTGAAAATGAAAATCATTTAGGTTTAGGCAAAATTAAATTTGGGGCCTTAATTGGAAATTCAGAATTTCACAGAAAAGCCGCTATGATTAGACAAACAGGTATGAAGATAAAAGATGCAGACAGATTATCTGGATATATTCCATTTGCAGCTGTCATGTTTATCGAAGGCGATAAAATAAACGAAAAATTAAGACTTATTGAAAACCCAGAGCATACAGAATGGCAACCAGAAAGATCCGCAAAACCAATAGAAGCAAAAGCAATCGTTAAATCATTGAATGATTTTATGATTGAATGTATCGAGAGCTGTGTTGCTGATGGCAATGTAAGTGAAATAGATGTTGCTGGCGCTGGTAATTATTTACCAGACTTGCCAGAAGATGCGAATGAAACGCATCGTGAAGAAGCAATTACGGATAAAACGATTGGAACAATAGAAAAAAAGATTGTTAACAAGAAAGCTATTCCAAGAAACGATTCACAAAAGACAAATATTGATAGTGAGCAACCTCTGTCAGGTAGTCCAAGCGATGATCCCGAATCATTAGATTGGCCGCACACTAATAACCCAAAACCAACACCACCCAGTCCGCAGCCACCATCGCCAATTGCGCCAAACCCTGAAGGAAAACAGAAAACCAATAAAACCTTTGAAGTTGTCCCTTCCAAATTTTTGCCTATATGCCTAGATACTAAAAAAGGAAAATATGTTTTAATGTTTGTGCCTGCGATAAATGGTGTCAATGGGAAAATAGAATTATATCTTTCTGGTGAAAACGGTATTTATCATGCGCCAGTAGTAAATGCGTCACTGATAGGCGGCGGTGAGGTTTTGGTTAATGAAAACAAGTTGTCGGGGTTAGAATTTAAAAAGGATACCCCCCTTAGAATTTCTGTTGATTTAGACTATTCCGATTACTGTTCCATGGAGGTAAAAGCTTATGCAGATAAGACATAAATATTATCCATATCCTGTGGTTGCCGAATATAATGATTCTTACGAAAATACTGAGTTTTATTCTGATGTAGATGTAGCAAAAGACGGATATAATTTAAGGTTTAATTTACACGCTAAGATTAACAATGATACATTAAGCGATTTAATTACTAGTGGCAAAGCTACATTTGTTCATCATATTGACTGT
>JAWXVF010000196.1:0-3569 GCA_044425555.1 Eubacteriales bacterium | reverse complement strand
GAGCAAATGCAGGAATCTTAGCAGCGAAAATATTAGCTACGTCTGACGCGGCATTATTAGAGAGATTAAAAGCATACTCAAAGAGTATGAAAGAAAGCGTACAAGAAAAAGATGCGAAGTTGCAAGAAGTAGGATATCAAAACTACAAGTAGGATAAATAATAGTAAGAATGGGAGTTGAAAATGGACTATAAGAATGCAGGTGTGGATATTGAAGCAGGATATCAGTCAGTAGAATTAATGAAGAAACATGTGCAAGAGACCATGCGTAAGGAAGTGCTAGGGGGACTTGGTGGGTTCTCAGGTGCATTTTCTTTAGAATCGTTTAAAGGAATGGAGAAGCCAACACTTGTATCAGGTACAGATGGGGTAGGCACCAAATTAAAGCTTGCATTTTTATTAGAGAAGCACGACACCATTGGAATTGATTGCGTAGCAATGTGTGTAAATGATATTGCTTGTGCAGGAGGAGAACCATTATTTTTCTTGGATTATATTGCTTGTGGTAAGAACGTACCTGAGAAGATTGCTACAATTGTAAGTGGTGTTGCTGATGGTTGCAAACAATCAGGAGCAGCGTTAATTGGTGGAGAAACAGCAGAAATGCCAGGGTTTTATCCAGAAGATGAGTATGATCTAGCAGGATTTGCGGTAGGAATTGTAGATGAGAAAGATTTAATTACTGGCAAGGAGGTACAAGAGGGTGATGTATTAATTGGTATGGCATCTTCTGGTGTTCATAGCAATGGATTTTCTTTGGTACGTAAAGTGTTTGATATGACTAAGGAGAATCTGAATCAGTATTACGATTGTTTAAGTAGAACATTAGGTGAAGCCTTGTTAGAACCTACGAAGATTTATGTAAAGGCATTACGTAGTGTGAAGGAGGCAGGAATTACCATTCAGGCTTGTAGTCACATTACAGGTGGTGGATTCTATGAGAATATACCAAGAATGTTACCAGAAGGAATGCAAGCAATAGTGAAAAAGGATTCCTTTGAGGTGTTACCGATTTTTCAATTATTGCAAGAAACAGGTGAACTTGAAGAAAAAATGATGTATAATACGTATAATATGGGAATTGGAATGATTGTAGTGGTGAAGCAAGAAGATGTAAAGGTTACTATGGAAGCCATACGACAATCTGGAGAAATTCCTTATGAAATAGGAGTTGTACAAAAAGGTACAACTGGTGTGGAGTTATGTTAAGAGTAGTGTTGTGTGTATCAGGTGGTGGAACGAATCTGCAAGCAATTATAGATGCCAAAGAGTCTAATCAATTACCGAATGTAGAGTTAGTAGGAGTGATTAGTAATAATAGCAATGCATATGCTTTAGAACGTGCCAAGAAGCATCAGATTTCTTCATGGTGTATTGCACCAAAAGAATATGCATCACGAGAATTGTTTAATCAAGCTCTTTTAGAGAGACTAGAAGAAGTACAGCCAGATTTGATTGTCTTAGCAGGGTATTTAGTGAACATATCACAGGAGATTGTAGATGCCTTTTCTAATAAGATTATTAATATTCATCCGTCGTTGATTCCCTCTTTTTGTGGGAAAGGGTATTATGGATTAAAAGTACATGAAGGCGTATTAGAACGAGGAGTGAAGGTCACTGGTGCAACAGTACACTATGTTGATTGTGGAATTGATACAGGAAAGATTCTCTTGCAAAAGGCCGTGGAAGTGCAACTAGATGATACTGCGAAATCTTTGCAAGAACGAGTAATGAAAGAGGCAGAATGGGTGATTTTGCCACAAGCTATTGTTCAAATAGCCAATGAATTTGAGAAGAGAAGTTCTTAACGAAGAATCAATAGAAGAAAGGAACAAGAGAACAGTGAAGGTACTCATTATAGGAAGTGGAGGGCGTGAACACGCAATCGCTATGAGTGTTGCCAAGAATCAATCCGTAACGAAGATTTATTGTGCACCTGGTAATGCTGGAATTGAGAGCATCGCAGAATGTATTCCTATTGGTGCTATGGAGTTTGATGTGTTGGTAGAATTTGCGAAAGCACAAGCAATTGATTTTACCATTGTGGGAATGGACGATCCATTAGTAGGTGGATTGGTAGATGAATTTGAAAAAGAAGGACTAAGAATCTTTGGTCCAAGAAAGAATGCAGCCATTTTAGAAGGTAGCAAGGCATTTTCCAAAGACCTTATGAAGCAATACAAGATACCAACTGCAGCATATGAGAATTTTACGGATGCTAGGCAGGCAGTGGAATACTTAAAAACGGCTGTGTATCCAATCGTGCTAAAGGCAGATGGATTGGCACTAGGTAAAGGGGTACTCATATGTAATACATATGAAGAAGCCGAAGAAGGAGTTACTTCCATTATGTTAGAGAAACAATTTGGAAGTGCAGGCAATACACTAGTAATAGAAGAGTTTATGACAGGTCGAGAAGTTTCTGTATTAGCCTTTGTAGATGGTAAGAACATTAAGACTATGACATCCGCACAAGATCATAAGCGAGCAAAAGATGGAGACCAAGGACTTAACACCGGTGGAATGGGAACGTTTTCGCCTAGTCCTTTTTATACGAAAGATGTGGAAGACTTTTGTGAACAATATATTTATCAAGCGACGGTGGATGCTATGGCTAATGAGGGAAGAGAGTTTAAAGGAATTATATTCTTTGGATTAATGTTAACACCTAATGGACCTAAAGTGCTAGAATATAATGCTAGATTTGGAGATCCAGAAGCACAAGTAGTGTTACCACGAATGAAAAATGACTTATTAGAAGTAATGGAAGCGTGTGTGGATGGTACCTTGGATCAAATGAAACTAGAGTTTGAAGAGAATGCAGCTGTTTGTGTGGTATTAGCCTCAGATGGTTATCCGTTAGCTTATGAAACAGGCTATGTAATAGATGGATTAGAAGCCTTTCAAGACAGAGAAGATTATTATGTATTTCATGCAGGAACGAAGAGAACAGAACAAGGAATTGTAACAAGTGGTGGAAGAGTAATTGGTGTTACTGCAACAGGAACGAATCTACAAGAGGCAAGAGAAAAAGCGTACGAAGCAACAACGTGGATTGATTTTGAAAGAAAGTATATGAGGTGTGACATTGGAAAGACTATCGTTGAAGAGTGGAATTGATTATCATAAGCCAGAAAAATGTGCAGTATGTGGTGGTATTATGAGATTTAAGGGTGTTGGAGAATATGAATGTGATATGTGCGGTCACGTTGCTTTAGATGATTATGGACGGGTGCGTTGTTACATAGAAGAACATCCGGGAGCAAATGCCACTCAGATTGAAGCAGGTACAGGAGTAAGTCAGAAACATATTAGACAATTATTAAGAGAAGCAAGAATTGAAATTGCAAGCAACTCATCTTCGTTCTTAAAATGTGAAATATGTGGTGCCCCAATACGTTCTGGAATGCGTTGTGAAAACTGTGAGAGAAGATAGAAGCCAGAACTACTAAAGAGGGGTAATCAGAAGTATGGGTAATAAAATGAAATATATGATAAGAGGAATTCTAACAATTCTAATAATTGTTCAAGTTCCTATGTTGTTAGTGATGGCACAAACAGCTACTGTAA